>JBOHQB010000551.1:0-3331 GCA_050731995.1 Candidatus Rokuibacteriota bacterium | reverse complement strand
GTCACGCCCACCACGGCCGTCCCGCCGTTCCCCATCGAGGAGATCTACCCCAAGGAGATCAACGGCGTCCGCATGGCCGACTACATCCAGTGGGCGCTGCCCACCTACGCCTTCACGGTGATCGGGGTGCCCGCGATCTCGGTGCCGTGCGGCTTCACGAAGAGCGGGCTGCCGGTCGGGCTGCAGATCGCCGGCCGCTGGCGCGACGAGGCGACGGTGCTCGCCGCCGCGGCCGCTTTCGAGCGGGCTCGGCCGTGGGCCCGCGTCCGCCCGCCCGAGCCCGCGTAACCCGGCCCGCCCCTCAGCGCGCGGCCGCGCGGGAGGTCCAGAAGCGATCGGGTCGCCGGGCGATGCGCTCGGTGAGGTAGCGCTGGGCGCGCTCGGCGTCGCCGGCGCGGAAGGCGGCCTCGAAGAGCGTGTCGTGGAAGACGTCGCGCTGAGCCCGGCTGCCGCCGAGCTGGATGAGCCGCGGCCGCAGCGGCTCGATCCTGTCGATCACGGCACGGTAGTCCCCGCGCGCGAAGGCGTGGAGCCCGTCCACGAGCGGGATCAGCACCTCGGCCATGACGCCCGTGGGGTCTTTCGGCGCGCGCGCTCGAAGCGTCCCGACTTGCTGCTCCGCGGCGACCCAGTCACGGTCGCCCGCCAGCGCCATGGCGACGTGGGCGACGTGGAAATGGAGACCCGTGCGGCCGATCCGCTGACGCGCGATCGCCGCGAAGGGCTGCCAGCGCTCGCCGACCCGTTCACCGGCCATGTCGAGGCGCCAGAGCAGCGAGATCGAGTCGTGGAGGTCGCCGGCGATCGACGAGGGCGCGCGCTCGAAGACCGCGCGGGACATCCGCGACGCGCGCGCGTAGTCGCCGGCGGCGAAGTGGCAGAGTGCCAGGTGCCAGAGCAGGTGGTCGTGAAACCAGTTGAGCCGGCGCGCGCACGGATGGATCGCGCGCGGCAGCCGTGTGATGCCCCGCTCGAAGCTCGCCGCCTCGTACAGTGCGTGGGCGAGGGCGTGGATCGCCCACGCGTCGCGCGGGTTCAGCGCGAGCGCCGCCTCGGCGGTGCGCGCGGCCGCGTCACACTCGCCCGCCTCCTCCAGCGCGAAGGCGCGCATGCCGAGCATGAACGAATCGCCGGGATAGTGGGGGGCCATCCGGTCGACGAGCTCGCGCATCTCGGGAAACTTCCCCAGCCAGAACCAGGCGAAGTACAGACGCTGCAGCACCAGCATGTCGCGCGGCCACCGGTCCAGGTGCTCGAGCATCGCCCGCTCGGCGTCGTCCACCTTCCCGGCCGTCCACAGGGTGACGGCGTTGACGTGGCTCCGCTCGCGCGAGCTCTGCCCGTCCGAGGCGGCCCGCGCCCGCTCGCCCGCCTCTCGCGTCTCGGCGAAGCGCTCCTCGAGAAACAGGCAGATGGCGGCGCCCGCGTGCGCGAGCGCCAGAGAGGGATCGCGCCCGGCCGCGGCCTGGAACAGATCGAGCGCGTCGGCGCGCCAGCCGAGGAGCGCGCGCGCGCCGCGGTCGTAGGTGTCGAGCGCGTCGCGTGACGCGGTGGTGACTGGCAGGCCGTAGAGATCGCTCGACACGCCGGTATGCTACAGCAAGCCCGCGAGGAACTCGATCGCGCGCCGCTCGGCCCACGACTCGAGGCGCCACGGCCAGCGTCCCTGCATGAAGCCGACGTGGCCACCGTGCCGGACGAACTCCGCGCGCACGCCTGGCGGGAGCGTCGACGGGTCGGGCAGCACGCGGCTGGGGACGAAGGGATCGTCGAGCGCGCCGACGACGAGCGCCGGACGGCGGATCCCGGCGAGGTACGGTCCGCTCGAGGCGCGGCGCCAGTAGTCCTCCTCGTCGGCGAAGCCGTGGAGCGGCGCGGTCATCACGCGGTCGTACTCGGCGAAGGTGCGCACGCCCAGCGCCTCGCGCAGGTCGACGAGCCCGTCGAGGAGATGCGCCTTGGCGCGGATCTTCCGCTTGAACGAGCGCATGAAGGCAACCGTGTAGGTCGCCTTCTGGAAGCCCGCGTCCATCCTCCGCACGCACGCCTCGAGGTCATACGGCACCGAGATGCCGACCGCGCCGACGACGTGCGGCGGCGCCGCCGCGCCGAGCTCGCCGAGCCACTTGAGCAGCACGTTGCCGCCGAGCGACACCCCGACGAGGCCGACCCGGACTCCGGGCTCGCGCGAGGTGAGCACGGCGACGACGTGGTCGAGGTCGGCCGTGTCCCCGGAGTGGTAGAAGCGGGGCAGCCGGTTCATCTCGCCGCTACACGACCGGAAATTCAGCGCGGCCGCCCGCCAGCCGCGGGTGCCGGCGCAGGCCACGAGGCCCCGGACGTAGTGCGAGGCGGTCGAGCCCTCGAGCCCGTGGAGGACCAGCATCAGCGGCGCCCCCGCCGGGGCGTCGCCGGCGAGCCAGTCGAGGTCGACGAAGTCGCCGTCCGGCGTGGGAAGCCGCTCCCGTCGCAGCGCCGGCGCCTCCCGGCGGAAGAGGGGGCCCCACACCGTCTGGAGGTGCCGGTTCCGGCACCACCAGGCCGGGTGGAAGCCTCCGGACCGGCCGCCTACGGCTGCCCGGTCAGCAGCAGCTTCACCACCTCCGGCACGATCTCGCGGGCGCGCTGCTCCAGCTGCGCCTCGGTGAGATTCGCCGTCGGGTGCGGCATCGAAAGGAATCGGTAGGTCGGTATGCCCCATTTCTCCGCCATCGCGCGGCCTGTCTTCTCGAACACGTCGGTCACGATCGAGGCCGACGGAATGCCGTGCTTCTCGAGATAAATGCCGTCGAGCACACTGCCCGACGAGCAGGACCCTCAGTCGCCGATGCCGGCGACCATCACGTCGGCGGTCGTCTCGATCGCCGCGATGACCTCCGCGTGCGCCGGCACGGACGCGTTGCGCTTGCGGTACATCTTCCACTCGGCGACGCCGTACTCGGCCTTGAGGAGGTCGCCGATCTTCGCGAGGAGCCGGTCCGAGTTGTACTTGGTGTTGTCGACGAGCGCGACGCGCTTGCCCGCGAGCGCCGTCGGCCGGGGCGCCCACGCGATCGGCTGCGCCGCCGCCTCGGTGGTGGGATCGAGGAACTCGATCATCGTCTGACCTCCTTCATTGCCTTCGTAGGCTAGCCTCGCCCCGCGACGGGGCTGCGGCGTCGTACTTCCACGGTAACTGCGGTCGAGGACCTGGCACTGGACCAGCCCGGGATGAAGCAGGAGAACGAGCCGGCACGGCCGCCGGCCGCGACGACGAGAATGTCGTCGGGCGACGCCAGGAGCGGCCGAACCCGCTCTTCGTCACCGGGCTCGAGCGCCCCGGACATGCGGT
>JBOHQB010000550.1:0-6806 GCA_050731995.1 Candidatus Rokuibacteriota bacterium | reverse complement strand
AGCCAGCACGCCGCGGTGTGATCCGCGGCCACCCCGAACGCCGGCGGCCGCTCGGCGCGGCAGCGGTCCATGACCTCCCCGCAGCGCGGCGCGAAGGCGCATCCGGGCGGTAGCGCGATGAGATCCGGCGGCTGGCCGTCGATCGCCGTCAGTCGCTCGCGGCCGTCGCCCATCCTGGGGATCGACTCGAGCAGCGCCTGTGTGTAGGGGTGCGCCGGCGCGGAGAAGATGCGGCGGACGGGCCCGCCCTCCACGAGCCGTCCCGCGTACATGACCGCGACCGCATCGCACATCTTGGCGACGATGCCGAGGTTGTGCGTGATGAAGATCAGCGCCAGCCCCTGCGCCTTCTGCATCTCGCGCAGGAGGCTCAGGTATTGCGCCTGGATCGTCACGTCGAGGCTCGTCGTCGGCTCGTCGGCGATGATGAGCCGCGGCTCGCACGCGATCGCGATCGCGCCGACGATGCGCTGCCGCATCCCGCCCGAGAGCTGGTGCGGGTACTCGCCCACACGCGTCTGCGGCGCGGCGATGCGGACGGCGGCGAGGAGCTCGCGCGCGCGCGTCCACGCCGCCCGGCGGCCGAGCCCGTCGTGCACACGCATCGGCTCGGCCACCTGGTCGCCGACGGTAAAGAGCGGGTTCAGCGAGGCCATGGGGTCCTGCAGGATCATCGCGATCCGCTTGCCGCGGATCCGACGCATCTCGGCGTCGGACTTCGTGATGAGGTCCTCGCCCTCGAAGCGGATCGCGCCCGAGACGATCCGGGCGGCCGGCGGGAGGAGCCGCATCAGCGAGAGCGCCAGGGTCGTCTTGCCGGAGCCCGACTCGCCGACGACGCCGAGGGTCTCGCCCGCCCCGAGCGTAAAGGACACGTCCTCCACGGCGCGCGTGATGCGGGTGCCGCGGGCGGCGACGTAGTGCGTTGTGAGCTGCTCGACCTGAAGGAGCGGACCGGTCAAATGCGGGCTCGCCTCGGCCGTCGAACGGCCCCCGGCTCGGTCACAGCTGCCGGAGCTGGGGATCGAGCTTGACGCGGAGCCAGTCACCGAGCAGGTTCGCGGAGAGCACCATCAGCACGATGCACATGCCGGGCAGGACCGTCAGCCACCAGTAGCCGGCCATGAGCCCCTTCTTGCCGTCGGCGAGCATGAGGCCCCACGCGGGCCGCGGCGGGGGCACGCCGACGCCCAGGAACGAGAGCGTCGCCTCGGTGACGATGACGATGCCGAGCATCAGCGTCGCGAGCACGATCGCCGAGTTCAGCACGTTCGGCAGGATGTGGCGCCGCATGATCTTCCGCTTCGAGCAGCCGGCGACGATCGCCAGGCGCACGAAGTCGCGCTCCTTCAGCGAGAGGACCTCGCCGCGGATGACGCGCGCGTAACGCGTCCAGTAGACGGTGGCCAGGATGATCACGATGTTCCACTCGCTCGGCCTCCACACTGCCGCGAGCAAGATCGCCCAGGTGAGCCCCGGGAGCGCGAGCCAGGCGTCGGTGATCCGCATGATCAGCTGGTCCACCCAGCCGCCGTGGTAGCCGGAGAGGATGCCGAGCGTGGTGCCGATGAGGCCTGCGACGATCACCGCGGTGAAGCCGACGATCATGGAGATGCGCGCGCCGAAGATCAGCCGCGAGAGCACGTCCCTGCCGACATGATCGGTGCCGAGGAGATAGACCGTGCTGCCGCCCGCGACCCACGCCGGCGGGCGGAAGCGATCGCCCAGCGCTCCGACCTGGGGATCGTGGGGCGCGATCACGTCGGCAAAGATCGAGACGAGCGCGAGGACGCCGAGGATGGCGACGGGAATGACCGGGAAGGAGCCGACGCGGAGCGCGGCGAGGCGCCAGGCGACCGTCAGACCGGCGGCGCGGCTACTCATCTATCTTCCCGGGGGCCCCGAGATGGCCCCCGGACCCCCGACGCTCGGACGCGCCCCGGCCAAGCCGTGGCGCGCCTCGGGCCAGACGCTGGATATCTCATCGCTCGAACCGGATGCGCGGGTCGATGACGGCGTACAGGACGTCGACGACGAGGTTGACGACGATGATCATGACGCCTCCCAGGAGCACCGTCGCCTGCACGACCGGGAAGTCGCGGAAGCTGATCCCCTCGAAGAGCAGGCGGCCCACCCCCGGCCAGGCGAAGACCGTCTCGACGACGACGGAGACGTTGACCATCAGCACGAGGTTGATCCCCGCCAGCGTCAGCACCGGGATGAGCGCGTTCTTGAACGCGTGCTTCCCGATGACGAGCGCCTCGGGGAGCCCCTTGAGGCGCGCGAGCTTCACGTACTCGGAGCCGAGCACCTCGAGCATCGACGAGCGCGTGAGCCGCATGTGGGCCGCGGCAAAGTACCAGCCCAGCGCGAACGCGGGCATGAGCACGTGCCAGGGCGTCCCGGAGCCCGAGGAGGGCAGCCAGCCGAGATAGACCGAGAAGAAGAGGATCATCAGCAGACCGACCCAGAACGAGGGCATCGAGAGGCCCAGGAGCGCGAAGACCTTGCCCGCGCTGTCCCACCATCCGTTGACGCGCACGGCGGCGATGATGCCGCTCGGGATGCCGATCAGCAGCGAGAAGGTCATCGCCACGATCGCGAGCAAGAGCGACTGCGGCAGCCGTGACAGGTACAGCTCGAGCACGGGCGTCCGGTAGTAGAACGATTTGCCGAAATCGCCGCGCAGGAGCTGGCCCATGAACGCCACGTATTGGACCGCCAGGGACCGGTCCAGGCCCAGATCCTGCCGCATCGCGTCGATGTCGGCCTGGCTCGCGCCCGGCTCGAGCAGGAGCGTGGTCGGGTCGCCCGTCACGCGCACGAACAGGAAGATCGTGACGGACAGGAGCAGCAGGGACAGGAGGGCGTAGCCGAGGCGGCGGAGGATGAAGCGCTTCATTGTGGGAAGTGAGCGGATTATCGCCAACTGGCGCTACCTGTCAATGGGCGGCGTTGCCGCACTGCGCCGCGGCGTGCTACGGTGTGCGCCGCCATGGGCGATCATGTCTTGCTCACGCGCGACGGCGTCCTCGCGACGGTCACGCTCAACCGGCCCGACCGCCGCAACTCGCTGAGCGACCCGATACTTGCCGAGCTCGGGCAGGCGTTCGCCGAGCTGCGTGACGACGCGACGACGCGCGTGGTGATCGTGACCGGGGCGCCGCCCGTCTTCTCCGCGGGCGCCGACGCGCCGATCAGCGCGAAGATGACGCCGGAGGCCCGGCGCGAGGCCTTCGGGAAGCGCAAGAGCCAGTTCCGCCGGCTCTTCGAGCGCGCGAACACGCTGCTCGAGGGGCTGGAGCAGACGACGATCGCCGCGGTCAACGGCCACGCGGTCGGAGGGGGGTGGGGCTTGGCGCTCGCCTGCGACTTCCGGATCGCCGCGGCGGAGGCGGAGTTCTGGATCCCGGAGGTCGACCTCGGCGTCCCGCTCGGCGTCGGCACGACGACGCGCTTCGTCCGGCTCGTCGGCCCCGCGCGCGCCAAGGAGATCATCATGACGTGCCGCCGCTATACGGCCGCCGAGGCGCAGGCGCTCGGTCTCGTCCACGCGGTCGTCCCGCGCGCGGAGCTGGGCAAGCGGGTCGCCGAGCTCGCGGCGATGCTTGCCGCCAAGCCGGTCCGCCCGCTCGCCGAGATGAAGGCGCGGATCAACGCGATCGCGCGCGCCGGCATCCCCGAGGTGAACGCGATGACCGAGGGATTCCTCGAGCGTGGCTGAGACGGGGACCCCCGGCATGCTGTCGGGCGTCCGCGTGCTCGACCTCTCCCGCGTGATCGCGGGGCCGTACTGCTCGACGCTCATGGCCGACCTCGGCGCCGACGTGATCAAGGTCGAGCGGCCCGGACGCGGCGACGATCTCCGCGCGTGGAAGGGCAACGGGATGAGCGCCGTCTACGCGGCGATCAACCGCAACAAACGCTGTATCGCGGTCGATCTCCAGACGCCCGACGGCGCGCGGCTCGTGCTCGAGCTGGCGCGCCGCGCGGACGTCGTCGTCGAGAACTTCCTGCCCGGAGTCGCCGACCGGCTCGGCCTCGGCTACGCGGCGGTGAGCGCGGTGAATCCGGCAGTCGTCTACGTCTCGGTGACGGGCTTCGGCCAGGACGGGCCGTACGCGAAGCGCGCCGGCTACAACACGATCGCGCAGGGAATGTCGGGCATCATGGGGCTGACCGGCATGCCCGGCCAGCCGCCGACCCGGGTCGGCGGCTCGGTGGCGGACCTCGCGGCCGCGCTCTTCGCCTTCGGCGCGGCGAACGCCGCGCTCGTGCACAGCAGGACGACGGGCCGCGGCCAGCGCCTCGACGTTAATCTCCTGTCCTCGATGCTCGGGTTCCTCCCGGATCCCGCCGCCCACTTCTTCGAGTCGGGCAAGCGCCCGCAGCGTGTCGGCAACCGTAACCTGCACCTGACGCCGGCCGAGGCGTTCCGCGCCAAGGACGGCTTCCTCCAGGTCGTCATCATGAACCCAGACCAGTACGCGCGCTTCTGCAAGGTGCTCGGCAGCGAGCGCCTGGCCACCGATTCGAAGTTCGCGACCAACGACGACCGGCTCCTCCACCACGAGGAGATGAAGACGCTGATCGAGGCGGCGCTCGCCTCCGCGACGACCAAGGAGTGGGTCGAGCGCTTCGAGGCGGCGCAGGTCGCGTCGGGGCCCATCTACGAGTTCGACGAGGTCTTCGAGGACCCCCAGGTGCGCCATCTGGGCCTCGTGGCCGAGGTCGAGCAGCCGGGGTACGGCCCGGCGCGCATGCTCGCGTTCCCGGTCCGCGCGTCGGCGACGCCGGCGGCGATCCGGCAGCCGGCGCCGCTCCTCGGCGAGCACACGGTGGAGGTGCTCACGGAGCTCGGCGTCGAGCCCGCGGAGATCGAGCGCCTCCGCGCGGCGGGCGTGATCGCGACGGCGGACACCTCGGACGAGGGCGCGTGATGGCCAAGACGCGCGGCACCGGCCTCCTCATGCTGTGGACCGACGTGGATCCGCCGTACGAGGCGGACTTCAACGAGTGGTACGACCACGAGCACATCAAGCACCTGCTCGAGGTGCCCGGGTTCCTCTCCGGCGGCCGTTACGCCGCGCTCAAGGGCGGGCCGAAGTATCTCGCGATGTACGAGCTGGAGGACCCGAGCGTGCTGCGCTCGGCGGCGTTCCTCGACGAGGTGCGCTTCCGACCCTCGCCGTGGCGGCAGAAGGCCTCCGGCGGTCACGTCGGGCGCAACTACATCCTCAACGCGTACCGGCAGATCTACCCCGCGCGCACGAGCCCGGTCGAGCTGACGATGGGCATGTCGCCGTACCTCCAGATGGGGCGCATGGACATCCCCGCCCACATGGAGGAGGAGTTCAACGACTGGTACAACACCGTCTACATCCCCGACTACCTGACGGTGCCCGGGGTGATCCGCGTGCGGCGCTTCGTCGTCATCGACGGCCAGCCGAAGTACCTGACCGTCTACGAGTTCGAGCGGCCGGACGTGCCCCAGAGCGCGGCCTGGAACAAGGTCCGCGACAGCAATCCGTGGACGCGTCGGATCCGGCCCCACATGCGCCTGGACGAGGGCTCGCCGGCCGTCTTCCGGCGCATCTACCCCGAGGAGGCCCCGTGAGAGCGAACACAGTCAAGCAGATCTGGGCGCGCGGCGAGGCGGTCGTCAACGGCTGGCTCAGCATCCCGTCTTCCTTCTCCGCCGAGGTGATGGCGCACCAGGGATTCGACTCGCTCGTCGTCGACATGCAGCACGGCGTGATCGAGTACCAGGTGGCGGTGACGATGCTCCAGGCGATCTCGACCACACCCGTGATCCCGATGGCGCGCGTGCCCTGGAACGACCCGGCCCGGATCATGAAGATCCTCGACGCCGGCGCCTACGGGATCATCTGCCCGATGGTCAACACGCCGGCCGAGGCCGAGGCGCTCGTCCGCGCGTGCAAGTACCAGCCGCGCGGCTACCGCTCGTGGGGGCCGGTGCGCGCGTCCATCTACGCGGGCGCCGACTACGGCGACCACGCCAACGACGAGCTGATCGTGATGCCCATGATCGAGACCGCCGACGCGGTGAAGAACATCGACGAGATCTTGAAGGTGCCCGGCATCGACGCGGTCTACGTCGGCCCGTCCGACCTCTCGCTGACACTCGGCTGCAAGCCACGCCTCGACCAGACGGACCCGCCGGTCGTAGAGGCCCAGCAGAAGATCGTGGAAGCGTGCAAGCGGCACGGCAAGGCTGCGGGCATCCACAACGCGACGTCGGCGTACGCACTCAAGATGATCGCCGCTGGCTACCAGTTCGTCACGCTCGCGCGCGACAGCCGCTTCCTCGCCGCCCAGGCGGCGGCGGAGGCCGCCGCCGTGCGCAAGTCCGGCATCAAGGCGGGCACGCTGCCGGCGTACTGATCGACGGCGCCGCCCAGCTCACGCGGCCGGCGAGTGACCGAAAGGAGCGCGAGCATGATGACGACGCCGAGGATCGGGTTCGTGGGTCTGGGGACGATGGGCGGGCCGATGGCGGGGCGGCTTGCCGCGAGCGGCTACAAGGTCACGGGCTACGACGTCTCGGCCGAGCGCGCCGCGAAGGCACAGGACGGCGGCGTCGCGCTCGCGAAGTCACCGGCCGGCGCCGCGGACGCGGCGGACGTCGTGCTGTCGAGCCTGCCGGATCCGGCCACGGTCCGGCGCGCCTACCTCGGAGCCGACGGCGTCCTCGGCAAGGCGCGGCGCGGGATGACCTTCGTCGACGTGAGCACCACCGACCCCGAGACCTGGCGCGAGGTCGCCGCCGCCGCGCAGGCCGAGGG
>JBOHQB010000549.1:0-3143 GCA_050731995.1 Candidatus Rokuibacteriota bacterium | reverse complement strand
GCTGAGCCGTCGCGAGCTGCTGGGGAGCGCGCTGGGCGTCCTGGTGATCGCCTCCAGCCACGCGACATCGGCATGGGCGCAGGCCGCGCCGCCCCCGCTGACGGTCCACAAGGATCCGACCTGAGGGTGCTGCGATGCGTGGGTCGGGCACCTGCGCGCGAACGGGTTCACGGTGAAGGCGGAGAACACGCATGACCTCCGCTCCGTGAAGGCGCGGCTCGGCGTCCCACCCACGCTCGAGTCCTGCCACACGGCGCGCGTCGGCGCCTACGTGATCGAAGGCCATGTCCCCGCCGACACGATCAAGAGGCTGCTGAAGGAGCGCCCCGCCGTCGCGGGTCTTGCCGTGCCCGGTATGCCGGTCGGCTCGCCCGGCATGGAGAGCCCCGGCCTGACGCCGGAGCGCTACCAGATCCTGACGTTCGACAAGAGCGGAAAGACGACGGTTTTCGAGAGGCGCTAGGAGGCGCGGAGCGCGCGGCGGGCGGCGGCGATCTCCCGCTTGACCGCGTCGCCGCCCGGGAACTCGCGCTTCGCCCGCTTGTACCAGTACCGCGCGTTGTCGAGATCACCCTCGAGCGTGTGCACGATGCCGTGCAGCCACGCGGCGAGGGTGGACTCTTCTTCCTGGACGATCTTGTGCGCCTGCTGCCACCGGCCGTCGGCCAGTAGATCGACTGCCTTCGCGAGCGGCGCGGGCTTCCCCGCCGGCACGCTACACGCTCACATGCCGCACGTGGCGCGGATGCTCCCGAGGTGCTCGTCCACGTGGCTGCAGAGGAGTCCGCCGGCGAGCTGCTCGGCGCTCATCGCCGGCGCGCCCGCGACCACCGTCGCGCTCCGGGCGAACTGGTCGTCGCCGATCCCGCGCAGGACCGCGGCGGCCTCGGCGGCGTTCTTCTTGTGGAGCGCGAGCGTCTCGGTCTTGCCGACGTTCGCGAAGTCCTGGGCGTGCTTGGCGTTCATCTGGTGGAGCGCGTCCATCTGAATGTTCGGCCCGGGCTTGCCGTCCGCGATCGTCTTGGCGATCCCGACCAGGCCCGCGTGGGCCATTGCGATGTGATGCGCGGTCACACCGACGGGCCACTTCTCGGCCGACGTGACCTTCTTCCAGTCGGCGTCGCTGAGCTTCTCGATTACGGTCGTCGCCTCCTGGGCCTTCGCCTCGAACTTCTTTGCCAGCGCCTCGCCCTTGGCTCCCATGGTCTCCTCCTTCGCGTGGTAATGATCCCAGTCTACCCCTTCGTCCAATAGGTATCCGGCGCGGGAAAGACGGTCCGGCAGCGGGTCGGTTCGCTCGGTCCGTCCAGCGTGTCCGCCGCCGCGCGCCACACGGCATAGTGCGGCATCGCGCGATGCGCCTCGAGCGCGGCCTGATCCTGGTAGACCTCGTAAAAGTAATACACGTTCTCGTCCTCGGCGTCCTGGAGCACGTTGAAGCGGTAGCAGCCGGGCTCGTCGCGCTCCGAGCCGAGCGCGTCGACCTCGATCGCCTCGAGGAAGCGCTTGCGCTCCCCGGGCTTGATCCGAACCTTCACCCACATCGCGAGCATGTCCCCTCCCCCGTCGCCGTATCGTCATGGCGCCCGGCTACTGTACTCCAGGCCTCGCCTCCCGCGTACGCTGTCGCCGCCCGAGCGTGGGGGCGTACTTGTCGTACCAGGCGTTTGTCAGCAAGCCCGCCGGGTCGTACCGCCGCTTGGCGGCGAAGAACTCCCGGATCATCGGGTACGCTCGCTCGAGCTGCTCCGGCGTGTAGTGGAGCTGGTAGGGGAGGAAGAACGTGCCCCCGAGCCCTGTCGCGAGATCGATCAGCTCGCGCGTGAGCCGGCCCATGCGTGCGCTGCCGGCGGCGTCGGTCGTCTGATTCAGGTAGAGCACGACGGCAAACATGTCGGACGGCGCGTAGGTGAGGACGTTGTCCTCCGGGTGCACGACCCGGATCGACGCGTTAAGGAGGTTCGCGCGCCGCTCGGTCAGGGTCCGCCGCAGGCCGTCGATGAACTCGACGAGCCGCGCGCGCGGCACGTAGTACTCGTGCAGGATGTCCGTCTCACCCTCGAGGTCGTTTTTCAAATATCTGACCGAGTCGTGCATGGGCTGGTTGCGCGGCACGAGACACGCCTCTCCCTCTCCGAGCGCCTGGTTCCGGCTGACGGGACACGACTCGAGCCACGGCTCCACGTGCTTCTCGGCGAGCCACTTGAGCCGCATCGCCACGCCACCGTGCTTGGATAGGTTGAAGACCAGCCGCCGGAGCCGCACCGCCCGCACCTCGCCGAGGGGCGGGATCGCTCCATCGCGCGTGTCCACCTCTCGGTAGCCGTAGACGAGCGTCTCGTCGAGAAACGACGCGGGCGAGGTCGACAGATGCGCGTACAGCAACGCCAGTCGGCGGTCGGGCTCGAGCTCCGTGTCGAAGAGCGCGGGAAAGTCGCGGGCCGCGATGATCCGACGCTCGGACCGGTAGACGGCGTTGTCGGTCACGTCCAGGTCGACGTCGAGGATCACGCCAAAGAGACCGTAGCCGCCGACGACCAGGCCGAAGAGGTCCGCATTCTCCGTCCGGCTCACCGTGCGAACCGAGCCGTCGGCGAGCATGACACGCATCGCGCGGACCGTGCGTCCGAGCGCGCCGACGCGATGATCCATGCCGTGGGCGTTGACTGAGATCGACCCGCCGACGCTGAAGATGTCTGTGGACTGCATCGCCTTCACCGCGAAGCGTGGGTGCAGGACGTTCTGGATCTCGTGCCACGTGGCGCCGCTCTGCACCGTGAGCACCTTCCGGGCCGCGTCGAGCATCATCCGGTTGAATGCCGTCATGTCGAGCACGAGCCCGTTCCGCGCCAGCGCCTGACCGCCCATGCTGTGCTTGACGCCGGCGACGGACACGGGCAAGCCGTTGTCGCGGGCGAACCGGAGGGCGCGGCGCACGTCCTCGACGTCGCGCACCTGGACGACGCCGAAGACGGGCGTTTCGTCCAGACAGGACGCGTCGTCGAGGGTGCCGCCCCGCTGCGCCCAGACGAGCCCGGCCGGAGCGACGATCTCCGTCCGGCGCGGCCCGGCGGGATCGATCGACACTGGGACGAGCGGCGGACAACGCTTGTCGGCGACCGGATCGGCGGACAGATTGAGCG
>JBOHQB010000548.1:0-7542 GCA_050731995.1 Candidatus Rokuibacteriota bacterium | reverse complement strand
ACGGTGGCGCGCGCGCGCGCCGCGGGCGTGGATCCGCGCGCGGCGCTCGACGCCAACGACGCCTACCGCTGCCTCGAGGCGAGCGGCGATCTCGTCGTGACGGGTCCGACCAATACGAATCTTCTCGATCTCTACGTGGTCCTGAAGCCCGGTGCCCGTTGAATGGGCGAAGTGGTCTAAGCTGCTGAAATGCCGTCGGGCGAAGACGGTTTCTCACATGGTTATCCACGACGTGCTCACAGGATTTGTGGAAAAATCACGACGAAAGTCCTCGTGATATTCTTCCAGCGATGTCTCGCCTGAATCTGATTGGACTCCTGCCCTCGGAGATGGAGGGTCTCGCGGTCGAGTGGGGCGCCTCGCGATATCGCGGGCGCCAGCTGGCGACGTGGATCTATCGCAAGGGCGTCTTCGATCTGGAGGCGATGTCCGATCTGCCGAAGGAGTGGCGCGCGCTCGTCGCCGACCGTGCCGTCGCCGCGCTTCCGGAGATCGAGCGCGAGACGCCCTCGCAGGACGGCAGCCGCAAGCTCGTCTTCCGCCTGCCGGACGGCGCGCGGGTGAGCGCGGTGCTGATGCCGGACGACGGCCGGATCACGCTGTGCCTGTCGACGCAGGTCGGCTGCGGCTATGGCTGCGCTTTCTGTCTGACGGGTACGATGGGCCTCGAGCGGAATCTGACGGCAGGGGAAATCGTGGGGCAGTTGCTGGCGGCGAACGCGTTGCTGGAGCGTGAATCTCAGGTTGGAGGTTCGGCGGTCGGGGCAGCCGCTGGTGGGCTCCTTGAAAGACCTGGGGGGCCCCGAGATGGCCCCCCAGACCCCCCAACGGCTGCAACGGCCGCAACCCCTGCGCCGGCTGGCGCCCGCGTCACCCACCTCGTCTTCATGGGGATGGGCGAGCCTCTCGCCAACTACGCGGCGCTGGTCCAGGCCCTCCGGATCCTGACGGACGCGCGCCTCGGTCTCAGCTACTCCCCGCGGCGGATCACGGTCTCGACCGTCGGCCTGGTGTCCGGCATCGAGCGCCTCGGGCGCGAGAGCCTTAAGGTGAACCTCGCCGTCTCGCTGCACGCCGCGACCGATGAGGTGCGTGCGCGGCTCATGCCGGTCAACCGGTCGTGGAACCTCGCCGCGCTGATGGCCGCGGTCAAGCGCTACCCGCTCGCCCCGCGCCAGCGGGTGTTCTTCGAATACGTGATGCTCGACGGGGTCAACGACAGTCTGGACGACGCGCAGGCGCTGGCGCGTCTGCTCAGGGGAGTCCGGGCCAAGATCAACCTGATCCCGTTCAATGATTGGGACGGTGCGCCATTTCGGCGTCCTCCG
Source organism: Candidatus Rokuibacteriota bacterium (assembly GCA_050731995.1). Taxonomy (GTDB): domain Bacteria; phylum Methylomirabilota; class Methylomirabilia; order Rokubacteriales; family CSP1-6; genus JBOHQB01. Next base: position 6,214 of record JBOHQB010000548.1, on the reverse strand, counting down.
CTGCCAAGGATCCTCGCCTTCCAGTCGGTGCTTTTGGACGCCGGCATCACGACGACCGTGCGCTGGAGCAAGGGCGAGGACATCGGCGCGGCGTGCGGGCAGCTGCGCGAGCCGGTCGCGGCGGCGGGCGTGCCGGCGTGACCACCGTCGCGTTCGCCACGCTCGGGTGTCGGCTCAACCAGGTGGACACCCAGCAGATCCAGTCGCGGCTCGAAGCGCGTGGCTTCCAGAGCGCGCCGCCGGCCGGGCGCGCCGATGTCGTCGTCGTGAACACCTGCACCGTCACGTCGCGGGCCGAATTCTCCGACCGTCAGGCGATCCGCCGCGCGGCGCGCGCCAACCCGGGAGCGCGGCTCGTGGTGACCGGATGCTGGGCCCAGACGAGCCCCGAGGCCGTTGCCGGCCTGCCCGGTGTCGACCTCGTCGTGGGAAATGCGGACAAGGACCGGATCTCCGAGCTGATCGAGCGACTCATCAGCGGTGACGCGGTGCCGAAGATCCAGGTCGGCGACATCGGTCGAGCGCGGGCGATCGAGACGGCGCCGCCGGGTCCGGCGCCCGGCCGGTCGCGCGCGTTTCTGAAGATTCAGGACGGCTGCCAGCATCGCTGCGCCTTCTGCATCGTGCCGCTGGCGCGCGGCACCAGCCGGAGCCTCGAGCCGAAGCTCGTGCTGGACCGCGTGAGGCTCCTCGTCGAGGCCGGCCATCCAGAGGTCGTGCTGACGGGCGTGGACCTCGGCCACTACGGGGCCGATCTCGTCCCCCGCGCGACGCTGGCTGAGCTCGTGGACGCCATCGGCCGAATCGAGGGGCTGCGCTGGCTCCGGCTGTCCTCCGTGCTGTCTCGGTACTTCACCGAAGATCTGCTGCGTGCCCTTGCCGACTCGCCGGTGATCGCGCCGCACTTCCACGTGCCACTCCAGAGCGGTTCTGACCGCGTGCTCCGCTCGATGCGGCGGCCCTACACCCTGGCGATGTATCGCGTCGTCGTCGAGCGGCTGGCGGCGCTGGCGCCGCGAGTCGCGATCGGCGCCGACGTCATCGCGGGCTTCCCCGGCGAGACCGACGCCGACTTCGAAGCGACGCTGGGCGCGGTCCGGTCGCTGCCGCTGTTCGGCCTGCACGTGTTTCCGTACTCGGACCGGCAGGGGACCGAGGCGGCCGACCGCGCCGGTCGTTTCGGGCGGATGGCCCGTCCCGACGGACGCGTGATCCGTCGCCGCGTCGAATCGCTCCGACGGCTCGCGGCCGAGAAGGGCCGCGCCTTCCGGCAGGATCTCGTCGGACGCGTCGAGGAGGTGCTGGTCCTCGAGGCGCGCGACCGCGCGACGGGGGGACTCGTCGGGCTCACCGGCAACTACGTCGAGGTGATCTTCGAGGGGCCCGACACGCTGCTGCGGCGGCTCGCGCGGCTGCGCGTGACGACCGCCGCCGCCGCCGTCACGCGCGGTGTCCTCGTGGAGCCCGCGGCGTGAGCGGCGCGATCGGCGTGATCGGCGGCAGCGGCCTCTACGAGCTTCCCGGGATGACGGGCGTCCGCTGGCGGCGCGTACGCACGCCGTTCGGCGAGCCGTCCGACGCCTTCTGCACGGGAACGCTCGCCGGACGGCAGGTCGTCTTCCTGCCGCGCCACGGCCGGGGCCACCGCATCGCGCCGAGCGAGCTGAACTTCCGGGCCAACGTCTGGGGGCTCAAGTCGCTCGGCGTCGAGTGGGTGATCTCGGTCTCGGCCGTCGGCAGCATGCGCGAGACGCTGCACCCGCTGGACCTCGTCATCCCCGACCAGTTCTTCGACGCGACGAAGCGCCGCGTGTCCTCGTTCTTCGGCGACGGTATCGTGGGGCACGTCGGGATGGCCGAGCCCGTATGCGACCACCTGGCGGGTGTCCTCGAGAAGGCGGCGCGCGGGACGGGGGCGACCGTGCATCGCGGCGGCACCTACATCTGTATCGAGGGGCCCCAGTTCTCGACGAAGGCCGAGTCGCGCATCTACCGCTCTTGGGGCATGGACGTGATCGGAATGACGAACATGCCCGAGGCGAAGCTGGCGCGCGAGGCCGAGCTCTGCTATGCGACGCTGGCGCTCGTGACCGACTACGACGTCTGGCACGAGACCCACGAGGCGGTGACGGTCGAGGCGGTGATCCGGAATCTGCTGAAGAACGTCGCCACGGCCAAGGAGGTGCTGGCCCGCGTGATTCCGGCCGTCGCCGGGCCGCGAAGCTGCCCGTGCCCGGCGCTGTTGAAAGATAGTGTCATCACGAGCCCGGCGGCCTTCCCGCCGGCGACGCGCCGCCGGCTGAACCTCCTCATCGGCAAGTACTTTCCCCGTGACGGACGGAGCCGGGCCGCGTCTCGAACGGGCCACCCACGGCGCAAGCCGAGCTCGCGGCACCCGCTACAATGACCGAGCTCGACGTGATCGGCATCGGCAACGCCCTCGTCGACGTGCTGAGCCACGCCGGCGACGCGTTCCTGGCCGGTGAGGGGCTCGTCAAGGGCACCATGCACCTCGTCGACGAGGCGCGCGCGCGCCAGCTCTACGCGGCCATGGGGCCGGCGATCGAGGTCTCCGGGGGCTCGGCCGCCAACACGATCGTCGGGGTGGCGTCGTTCGGCGGCCGCGCGCAGTACGTCGGCAAGGTGCGCGACGACCAGCTCGGCGAGGTCTTCAGCCACGACCTCCGCTCGGTCGGCGTCGGATACGCGACGCCGGCGGCGAGCGACGGACCGCCCACGGGACGGTGCCTCATCGTGGTGACGCCCGACGCCCAGCGGACGATGAGCACGTACCTCGGCGCGTCCGTGCGCCTCGGTCCCGCCGACATCGACGCGCGGCTGATCGCGCGCGGCCGCATCCTCTACCTCGAGGGCTACCTCTTCGACCCGCCCCAGGCGCAGGAGGCGTTCCGCGTGGCCGCCGGCCTCGCGCACGCCGCCGGCCGGAGGGTCGCGCTGACGCTATCGGACCCCTTCTGCGTCGGCCGGCATCGCGCCGCGTTCCAGGAGCTCGTCGCGCGCCACGTCGACATCCTGTTCGCCAACGAGGCCGAGATCCTGTCGCTCTACCAGGTGAGCGACTTCGACGAAGCGCTCCAGCGCGTGCGCCGCGATTGCGAGGTGGCGGCGCTCACGCGCAGCGCGAAGGGCTCCGTGATCGTCGGCGGCGACGAGGTCCACGTCGTGGACGCGCACCCCGTCGAGGCCGTCGTGGACACCACGGGCGCCGGCGACCTCTACGCGGCGGGGTTTCTCTATGGCCTCAGCCGCGGGCTGGGCCTCGCGATGTGCGGCCGGCTCGCGTCGCTGGCGGCGGCCGAGGTCATCTCGCACGTCGGCGCCCGGCCCCTCACGCCGCTCGCCGAGCTCGCCGGAGCGCTGCGCGCATGAGCCCCGCATGAGCGTGGCCGTGCGAATCGAGGCGCTCGGCGCCGAGGTGAGCCTGTGAACGTGGCCGCTCCGCTCGACGCCAAGTACGCGCGGCTCCTCGACGTGCTGCGCGGGCTTCCGGGCGTGGTCGTCGCGTTCTCCGGCGGCGTGGACTCGACGCTGCTCGCGCGCGCCGCCAAGGACGCGCTCGGCGACCGCGCGGTGCTCGTCACGGCGGACTCGGAGACGTACCCGGCCGGCGAGCTGGAAGAGGCGAAACGGCTCGGGCGGTTGCTCGGGCTGCGCCACGTGATCGTCCGGACCGAGGAGCTCGCCAACCCGGCGTACGCGGCCAACTCCACCCAGCGCTGCTTCTTCTGCAAGGAAGAGCTGTTCACGCGGCTGGCGCCCGTGGCCCTGCGCGAGGGCGGCGCGCCGCTGGTCTACGGCGCGAATATGGACGACCTCGGCGACCACCGGCCCGGCATGCGGGCCGCGCGGGAGATGGGGGTCCGGGCGCCGCTGATCGAGGCCGAGCTCTGGAAGGCGGAGATTCGCCTGCTGTCGAAGGCGCTCGGGCTGCCGACCTGGGACAAGCCCTCGTTCGCGTGCCTCTCGTCGCGGTTCCAGTACGGTGACCGGATCACGGCGGAGAAGCTCAGGCAGGTGGATGCGGCGGAGGAGTTCGTGCGCTCGCTCGGCTTCCGCCAGTTCCGTGTGCGTCACCACGACCGGCTGGCGCGGCTCGAGATCGCGCGCGAAGAGATGGGGCGGCTCTGGGAGGAGGGCAGGCACGAGGCGATCGTCGCCCGGCTCCGCGGGCTCGGCTACGTCTATGTCGCGCTCGACCTCGCGGGTTTCCAGTCGGGCAGCGCCAACCTGCTCGCCGGGCTCGGCCGGAAAGCAGCGGAAGACGAGACCCGTGGACGGTGAGAGCGTCCGCCGACTGCTGGAAGAGGTCACGACAGGGCGGCTGACTGTGGACGGCGCCGTCGCGCGTCTGGCGTCCATGCCCTACGAGGATCTCGGGTTCGCGCGGGTGGACCACCACAGGGCGCTCCGTGGCGGCGCACCCGAGGCCGTCTACTGTCCGGGCAAGACCATCGAGCAGATCGTGGCCATCGTCGGCCGGCTCGCCGCGCACCACGCCAATGTCCTCGCCACCCGCGCCGAGCGCGCGGTCGCCGACGCGATTGCCGCGGCCGGACTGCCGTGCGCGTACCACGCGAGCGCGCGGCTGGTGATTGTCCGACCCGAGCCGCGGGACGGCATCGGTCTCATCGTCGTCGCGGCGGCCGGGACGGCTGACCTGCCGGTCGCCGAGGAGGCCTCGCTCGTCGCCGAGGCCCTGGGCAACCGCGTGGAGCGACTGACCGACTGCGGTGTGGCCGGGCTCCACCGGCTGCTCGAGCAGCGGACCCTGCTCGCCGAGGCCAACGCGATCGTTGCCGTCGCGGGCATGGAGGGCGCGTTACCGAGCGTCATCGGCGGCCTCGTGGACCGGCCGGTGATCGCCGTGCCCACGAGCGTGGGCTACGGCACCTCACTGAACGGACTCGCCGCGCTCCTGGCGATGCTGAATTCGTGCGCGCCCGGAGTTTCCGTCGTCAACATCGACAACGGCTACGGCGCCGCGCACCAGGCCTCGCAGATCAACCATCTCGTCGAGAAGATCCGGTGAGGCTGGCGTACTTCGATTGCCCGAGCGGAGCCTCCGGGGACATGATTCTCGGCGCGCTCGTCGACGCGGGCGTGTCGCTGGACGCGCTGCGCGCCGAGCTGAAGAAGCTGCCGCTGCCGGGCTGGGATCTCAGCGCGCGGGAAGTCAGGAAGGGCGCGTTCCGCGCGATCAAGGTGGACGTCGAGATCGACGCGGGCGTCCAGCACCACCACCGCGGGCTGAAAGACATCCTGGCGATTCTCGACGCGAGCGCGCTCGGGCCGGAGATCCGTGAGCGCGCGGGGCGCATTTTCCGCCGGCTGGCCGATGCCGAGGCGCGCGTTCACGGCACCACGCCGGACGAGGTGCATTTCCACGATGTCGGCGCGGTGGACGCGATCATCGACGTCACCGGCGCCGTGATCGGCCTGGCGCTGCTCGGGGCCGAGCGCGTCGCGGTCTCGGCGCTGCCCCTGGGCGGCGGCCTGGTGGGCGGACCGCACGGCAGGATCCCGGTCCCGGGTCCCGGCACGGCGGAGCTGTTACGGGGCTTCCCCGTGGTGGACACGGGGGTCCGCGCCGAGCTGGTCACGCCGACGGGCGCGGCGATTCTGACGACGCTCGCCGAGGCGCCGGGCCGGATGCCGGCGATGACCGTGGAGAGGATCGGCTACGGCGCCGGCGCCATGGAGCTGCCCGACACGCCGAACGTGCTGCGCCTGCTCGTGGGTCTCATGGTGGAGTCGGGCGCCACCGAGACGATCACCCAGATCGAGACGACGATCGACGACATGTCGCCGCAGCTCTACGAGCCGCTCGTCGAGCGGTTGTTCGAGGCGGGCGCGCTGGACGTGTTTCTCACGCCGGTCATCATGAAGCGCAGCCGACCGGGCGCCGTGCTCACCGCGCTCTGTCAACCCGAGCGCGTCGGCGACCTCGCGCGCGTGCTCTTCGAGGAGTCCACGACGCTCGGCGTCCGCTGGTCGGAATGGCGCCGCGCGACGCTGCCGCGCGAGACCGTCACGGTGCAGACCCGCTACGGTCCGGTGTCGTTCAAGGTCTCGCGGCTCGACGGGCGGATCGTCACGCTCACGCCGGAGTTCGCCGAGATCGCCCGGATCGCACGGGAGCGGGGACTCGCCGCGCGCGAGGTCCTCGACCAGGCACGCGCCGACGGGCGCGCGC
>JBOHQB010000547.1:0-4025 GCA_050731995.1 Candidatus Rokuibacteriota bacterium | reverse complement strand
GACTCCGTTCGACCTCGTTGTCGTACCGGCCGAGCGCGGTGGCAAGACGACCGCGCAGTTCGACCTGAGCCGCTTTTCGTCGTGGGCGCGCGCGTCGCGTCCGGCCCGCATCGTCTTCGGCGCGGACGGACGGCCCGAGGAGATCATAGCGCCGCTGATCCTCGGCAGCTCGATCCGGATCCGCCTCTCCCTCGTCTAGAGATGTACGACCTCGTCTGCCTGGGCGAGGTTCTCCTGCGGCTGGCGATTCCGGCGCCGGCGCGGTTCGAGACGGCCCGGCAGCTCGACGTGCAGATCGGCGGCGCCGAGGCAAATGTCGCCGCCGCGTGCGCGCGCCTCGGGCTGCGGACGGCGTGGATCTCCGCCCTGCCCGACAACGCCTGGGGCGAGCGCGTCCGGCGCGAGCTCGCGGCCCACGGGGTGGACACGGCGCACGTGCGGGTGACCCCCGGCACGCGCGTCGGTGTTTACTTCCTCGAGTACGGCGTGCCGCCCCGCCCCGTGCGCGTGCTCTACGATCGGCGCGACTCCGCCTTCGGCCGCCTCACGCCCGAGGCCGTGGACTGGGAGCCGGTCCGCCGCGCGCGGATCACGCACCTGAGCGGGGTGACGCCCGCCCTCGGTGCGGGGCCGCGCGCGATCGCGGAGCGCGTCCTGCGGGAGGCGACCACGCTGTCGTTCGACGTGAACTACCGAACGGCGCTCTGGACGCCCACCCAGGCGCGCGCCTTCGTCGAGGAGGCGTTGCCGGTCGCGCGCCACGTCTTCCTGGGCCGGGAGGAGGCCGAGACGGTCCTCGGTCTCGCCGGACCTCCCGAGCAGACGCTCGAGGCGATCGCCCGCCTGGCGCCGAAGGCGACGGTGGCCCTCATGCAAGGCGAGGAGGGCGCGACGGTGCTCGACGGGAGTCGCCTGTGGCGGCCGAGCCGCCGCCTCGCCGTGCAGGTCGTCGATCCGATCGGCGCCGGCGACGCGTTCGTGGCGGGCTTCCTCTGGGCCACGCTGAGCGGGCGCAGCGCCCAGGAGGTCGTGGACACGGCGAACGCCGTCGGCGCGCTCAAGTGCTCGATGTGGGGCGACGTCGCCCTCGTCACGGCGCGTGACGTCGAGGACGCGCTCGCGGGCGGCTCCAGCGTCCGGCGATAGCCGGTCCGTGCTGCTATAGTCGAGATCGGCATGGCGGGCGACCGCATCCTGGACGGCCTGAACGACGCGCAGCGTGAGGCCGTCACCCACGACGCGGGCCCGCTCCTCATCGTCGCCGGCGCCGGCACCGGCAAGACCACCGTCATCACCCGCCGCATCGCCTGGCTCATCGGGCAGAAGAAGGCCCGGCCCGAGGAGATCCTCGCGCTCACGTTCACGGAGAAGGCTGCCGCGGAGATGGAGGAGCGCGTCGACACGCTCGTCCCCTACGGCTACGCCGACGTCGAGATCTCGACCTTCCACGCCTTCGGCGACCGGCTGCTCAAGGAGAACGCGCTGGAGCTGGGCCTCGATCCGGAGTTCCGGGTGTTGTCGCGGGCCGAACAGATCATCTTTTTGCGCGAGCGGATCTTCGCGCTGCCGCTGCGTCACTATCGGCCGCTCGGCGATCCGACGCGCCACCTGCGCGCGCTCGTCTCGTTGTTCAGCCGCCTCAAGGACGAGGACGTCGCTCCGTCCGAGTATTGGGCGTGGGCGGTCACCGCCGCGGCCGCCGCCCGCGAGGACGCCGGGCTCCAGGAGGCGGAGCAGCACCTCGAGCTGACACGCGCGTACGCCGCCTACCAGGGGCTGATGGGCGAGGCGGGCTGCGTGGACTTCGGCGATCAGATCGTCCTCGCCCTGCTCCTCTTCCGGACGCGCCCGCACGTGCTGCGGCGGCTCCAATCGCGCTTCAAGTACATCCTGGTGGACGAGTTCCAGGACACGAACTACGCGCAGTTCGAGTTGGTGAAGCTCCTCGCGGCGGCGCACCGAAACGTCACGGTCGTCGGCGACGACGACCAGGCAATCTTCCGCTTCCGCGGCGCGTCGATGAGCAACATCCTCGACTTCGAGCGCACATACCCCGGCGCGCGCCGGATCGTGCTCAATGACAACTATCGCTCGCCCCAGGCGATCCTCGACGCGGCGTACACGCTGATCCGGCACAACGATCCCGACCGTCTCGAAGTGCAGGAGCGGATCGACAAGCGCCTCGTCGCGGTCGCCGGCGAGGGCAAGCCGCCGGAGCACCTGGCGTTCGACACGCTCTCGAGCGAGGCGGACCGGGTTGCAGAGATCATCGCCGGCGAGCGGGAGCGCGGCCGGCGCCTTCAGGACATCGCGATTCTCGTACGGGCCAACGCGGATGCGCGCGAGTTCCTGCGCGCGCTGAACATGCACGGGATCCCGTGGACGTTCTCGGGCGATCAGGGCCTCTACGACCGCCCCGAGGTGCGTCTCCTGATCGCTTTTCTGAGGGCGGTCGCGCTGCCGGACGACTCCGTGAGCGTCCACTACCTGGCCTCGTCCCACGTCTACCAGGTGCCGATCGAGGACCTGACACGGTGCGCGGTCTGGGCATACCGGAAAAACCGGCTGCTCTTCGACGTGCTACGCGGGCTCCGGGAGCTGCCCGAGCTGCGCGCGGAGCTGTCCGAGGACGGGGCGCTCGGCGTGGATCACTTTGCCGCGGACGTGGTGCGCTACATGGAGCTGGCGCGCGAGACCCCGACGGGGGAGCTGCTCTACCAGTTCATGGCCGACTCGGGCCTGATCAAGCACTACACGACGGCGCCGCCCGAGCTCGAGCAGGAGATCCAGAACGTCGCGAAGTTCTTCATGCGGATCCGCGACGCGTCACGCGTGCTCCGCTACGACCGTGTGCCGGAGTTCGTGCGTCACCTCGACGCGCTCATCGAGGCGGGCGACGACCCGACGGTCGCCGAAGCCGCGCCCGACATTCCCGCCGTACACGTGCTGACGGTCCACAAGGCCAAGGGCCTCGAATGGCCGGTCGTCTTCCTGGTGAACCTGGCGCAGCAGCGGTTTCCGACGACGCGACGTCGCGAGGCGCTCGAGATGCCGCGCGCGCTCATCAAGGACACGCTGCCGGCCGGCGACTTCCACATCCAGGAGGAGCGGCGTCTGTTCTACGTCGGGATGACACGCGCCCGCGATGCTCTCTACCTGACGAGCGCCGAGGACCTCGGCGGCAAGCGGCGGGCGAAGGTCAGCCAGTTCGTGCTCGAGGCGCTCGGGCTGACGCGCGACCAGATCCGGCCCTTCCGCGCGCACGCCGCGGAGGAGCTGCAGCGGAGCGCCCCCCCGCCGCCCGCCGAGCCCCACTGGCTCGCGCCGCTCCCAGACGACGCGACGCTCCGGATCAGCCACTACCAGGTTGACGACTACCGAAGTTGCCCGCTCAAGTACGAGTTCGTCCACGTCAAGCGCATCCCGCTGCCGCCGAACCAGGCGATCGCCTACGGGAGCGCGCTCCACACGGCGGTGGAATTCTATCTGCGGCGCCGGGCGGTCGGCGCCTACACACCGCTCGAGGATCTGCTGCGCGCCTTCGACGGCGCGTGGCGCAACGAGGGCTTCCTGTCGCGGGAGCACGAGGAGCAGCGCAAGCAGGCGGGCGTGCGCGCGCTCACGCGTTTCCACGCGGAGGAAGAGGCGCGAGGCGAGAAGCCGGGCGAGGTGGAGAAGGACTTCGGCTTCGCCCTGGGCAACGACCTGGTCCGCGGCCGCTTCGATCGGGTGGACGAGACGGTCGAGGGCCGCGTGGTCATCGACTACAAGTCGAGCGACGTCACCGAGCAGCGCAAGGCGAACGAGCGGGCGCGCGACTCGCTCCAGCTGAAAATCTATTCGCTTGCGATCCGGGAAACGACGGGGCTGCTGCCCGTGCGCGTCGAGCTGCGGTTCTTCGAATCGGGCCTGACCGGCTTCTACGAGCCCACCGACGCCGACGCGGAGGACGCGACCGCGGCGATCAAGACGGCCGCGGCCGGCATCCGCCGCCGGGACTTCAGGGCCACACCCAGCCGGCGCAC
>JBOHQB010000546.1:0-12496 GCA_050731995.1 Candidatus Rokuibacteriota bacterium | reverse complement strand
CCGCACGCTACAGCGGCGCCCGCCGCGGCCAGCGCCTCCGCGATGGCCCGTCCGAGCCCGCGGCCCGCGCCCGTCACCAGGGCGACACGTTCCTCGAGAGGGAGCCCCGCGCCCACGCCTCAGCCCTCGGCGGCCTCGGCCTTCAGCAGCTCGACGATGCGCTGCCGGAGCCGGAACTTCTGCACCTTGCCGCTCGGCGTCATCGGAAACTCGGAGACGATCTCGACGCGCTCGGGGAACTTCTGCCGCGCGAGCTGCTGAGACTCCAGATATTGCACGAGCTCCGCGAGCGTGACCGACGTGCCCGCCTTGGGGATGACGAAGGCGCACGCGCGCTCGCCGAGCCGGGGATCGGGCATCCCGACGATCGCGACCGCGGCGATCTTCGGGTGGGCGAAGAGCACATTCTCGACCTCCACGACGGGGATGTTCTCGCCCCCGCGGATGATCAGGTCCTTCGAGCGGCCCGTGATCGAGAGATAGCCGTCGGGGTCGAGCGTGCCGAGGTCCCCGGTCTTGAACCAGCCGTCGGCCGTGTAGGACTCACGCGTGAACTCGGGGCGCTTGAAGTAGCCGACGAACTGCGACACTCCCCGGACGAGCAGATCCCCTTCCGCCCCGGGGGGCAGGCTCCGCCCCTCGCCGTCCACGATCCGGAGCTCCATGCCCGGCAGCGGGCAGCCATCGGTCGTGAACACCTTGTCCTCGGGGTCGTCGACGCCGTTGCACGTCACGAGACCGTTCTCGGTCATGCCCCAGCCCGGCGAGATCGCGCAGCCCAGCCGCGCGCGCGCGTCGCGGACGAGCGGGCGCGGGATCGGCGCGCCGGCCGAGACGAACAGGCGGAGCGAGGAGAGGCGGTGGCCGGCCGGCACGTACGTGAGGTCCTGCAGGAAGGGTGTCGCGCCCATCGTGAACGTCACGCGCGCGGCTTCGATGAGGCGTGCGGCCTCCACGGCGTTCCAGACGTCGAGCCACACACCCGTCGCCCCGAGGGCCAGCGTGAGGCCGTAGCCGTAGAGGTAGCCCGTCTGGTGGGCGAACGTGGAAGACATGAGGATCACGTCGCGCTCGGAAAACCCGAGCCGCTCGATCACCGGGTGGACGTTCGCGAGCACCGTGTTCGGCGTGTGCATCACGCCCTTGGGCTCGCCCGTCGTCCCCGAGGTGAAGATCACCTCGTTCACCTGGTTCGGCTCGCTCCCCGGCAGGCCGCTCCGCCCCGGGCGCACCTCCCAGGCGGTGTCGGTGAGCGTCGTGAACGGCTGCATCCTGTCGCCGGGCGTGCCCCGGACGACGAAGACGTGCTCCACGCGCGGCGTCTCGCCCCGGAGGGCTCCGAGCATGGCGACGTGGTCGAACCCCCGGAAGGTGCCGGGGATCACGACGACGCGCGACTCGAGGAGGTTGAGCATGAAGCGCAGCTCGCTCGCGCGGTAGATCGGCGGAATCGGGTTCACGACGGCGCCGAGCCGTGCCGCGGCCAGGAGCACGACGATGAACTCGTTCCAGTTGGGGAGCTGGCACGAGATCACGATGCCGCGGCCGGCGCCGTGGGCGGCCAGCCCGTGCGCCACGCGCTCGACCCGCCGCGCCAGCTCGGCCCAGGAGCAGCGCGAGACCCCGTCGACGAGTGCCGTCCGATCCGGCCGCGTCGTCGCCCAGCGGTCGAGGTAGACCTCGACGCTCTCGTTGCGCCAGAAGCCGGCCTCGACGGCCCGGCAGATCCGCGCGTCGCTGAGGTCGGTGTCGAAGCCCGCCACGCCGCCGCGCGCTACGTCCGGAACCTCGCGAAGCTCACGGGGCGCTTCTCGACGAACGCATTCCGCCCCTCCATCGCCTCGTCGGTCTGGTAGTACATGTTCAGCGCCGTCGAGGCGAACTCCGCGACGCCCGCCCGCTGCTCGGAGTCGATGTTGAACGATTGCTTGGCGAGCGTGAGCGCCGTCGGGCTCTTCTCGAGGAGCTCCTTGCACCACTGCTCCACCTCGGCGCGCAAGTCTTGAAGGCGCACGACCTTGTTCACCAGGCCCATCTGGAGCGCCTCCTGCGCCGTGTACTGGCGGCACATGTACCAGATCTCCCGCGCCTTCTTCTCGCCGACGACGCGCGCGAGGTAGCCGGTGCCGTGGCCCGCGTCCACGCTGCCCACGCGCGGCCCGGTCTGGCCGAAGACGGCGTGCTCCGACGCGATCGACAGGTCGCAGAGCACGTGCAGCACGTGGCCGCCGCCGATCGCGAAGCCGTTCACCATGGCGATCACGGGCTTCGGGCAGTGGCGGATGGCGTTGTGCAGGCCGTCCACGTACATCGGGCGGTCGCCGTCGGCCGAGTACCCGCCGGTCCCCCGCTCCTTCTGGTCGCCGCCCGAGCAGAACGCCTTGTCGCCCGCGCCCGTGAGCACGACGACGCCCACCGACGGGTCGAAGCGCGCGTCCATGAACGCGTCGGTCAGCTCGTGAACGGTCCGCGTGCGGAAGGCGTTCCGCACTTCTGGCCGGTTGATGGTGATCCAGGCGATGCCGCCCTTCTTCGCGTAGACGATGTCGGTGTACTCCACGGGGGTCCTCCTATAGCGGCTTCTTGATGAAGTGGGCGAGCTCGCCGACGAGGCCGCGCCGGAACGTGAGCACGCAGATCACGAAGATGATCCCCTGCACGATCGTCACCCAGGCGCCGAGCTGGGCCAGGTAGTTCTCGAGCCAGATCATGACGAAGGCTCCGACCACGGGTCCGAAGACCGTGCCGAGCCCGCCCAGCAGCGTCATGAGCACGACCTTGCCCGACATCGTCCAGTGCACGTCGGTGAGCGAGGCGAGCTGGAAGACGAGCGCCTTCGTCGCGCCCGCGAGCCCAGCGAGCGGCCCGGTCGTTGAGGGCGTCGAGCGCGCGCTCCGAGCGCCAGAAGTCGAAGGAGCGACCCCGCGCGCGCTGGAGCGCGATGCGGACGTTCTCGAGCACCGTGAGGTGCGGGAACACCGCCGAGATCTGGAAGGAACGCGCGAGGCCCAGCCGCGCGATGTCGGCGGGACGGCTGCCGGTGATGTCGCGCCCCTTGAAGGTGATGCGCCCGCGGGTCGGCTCGATGAAGTGCGTCAGCAGATTGAAGCACGTCGTCTTGCCAGCGCCGTTCGGGCCGATCAGGGCGTGGATCGTTCCGCGGCGGACCGTCAGGCTGACGTCGTTGACGGCGACGAAGCCCCGGAATTCCTTCGTGAGCCCCCGCGTCTCCAGAATGACGTCGGCGGCCATCAGCGCGGGCGGGGGTGGTACACGGCCTCGCGCTTCTCCCGCCAGGCGCGGTTCGCCTCCGCCGTCTCCCACGACGCCATGCACTCGTTCTGCGTCTTGACCACGTCCTCGATCAACGCGCGCGGATCGTGGTGGAACGAGTCGTGGAGCAGCCGCTTGGTCGCCGCGTTCGCGGTCGGCGACGCGGTGCGGAGCTTGTCGACGAGCCGCGCGACGGTCGCGTCCACCTCGGCGGGTGCGCAGACCCACGTCACGAGACCGATCGCCCGCGCTTCCCCGGCCGGGATGTCGTCGTTCAGCAGCGCGAGCTCTTTGGCGCGACCGAGCCCGACGATGCGCGCGAGACGCAGCACCGCCCCGTCAGGGATGATCCCGTGCCGCGTGGCGCCGAGCCCGATGACGGCGTCGGTCGTCGCGACTCTCAGATCGCAGGCGAGGGCGAGCTGGAGCCCGCCGCCGATCGAGTAGCCGTGGAGCACCGCCGCCGACACCTTGGGCATGTCCTCGAGGTGGTTCAGCGCGCGGATCCAGTGGCGGTAGAAGGGTTCGCCGATCGTCCCGGCGGCAAGCGCGGTGCGGTCCATCCCCGAGCAGAAGGCGCGTCCGCCGCCGCGAACGACCACGACCGTCACCTCCGGGTCCTCGGCGGCGCGCTCCGCGTGGTCGGCGAACGCCGCCGCCAGCCCGGTGTCGAGCGCGTTGAGCACGGCGGGGCGGTTCAGCGTGATCCATGCGACGCCGTCGCGCACGGTGTACGTGACGGGCGCCTCGCTCATGCGAGGCCGCGCGTCGAGCGACCGGAGTGGTAGCCGCGACGGCTCTCGGTGTACGATCGCACGGGGTAACACTACCACAGCGCCCGCGTCGCGGAGTCGGGCCGGAGGCTGGAATGACCGCACTCAGTCGTCGTCGGTTCCTCGCCACGTCTGCCACCGTCGTCGCCGCGGGGCTCGAGCCGAAGCCCGCGCGCGCACAGGCCGTGAAGATCGGCACCGCCGTCCTCGGCGACGACGCCATGGCCGGACCCGTGATCATCGCCCGGGAGAAGGAGCACGTCTCTCGGGAGTTCGTGCCGGTTCGTTCGTGAAACCGTCGGGCATCGTCCTCGCGGCCGTCCTGGCTCTGCTTCCCGCGGCGGCCGCCGACGCGCAGGTCTTCATCGCCAGCAAGCCCAATCCGGCGTTCACGATCGGCCCGCTCTTCGTGCGCGCCAGCGTGACCCCGGCGCTCGGCCCGATCACGGTGGACGTGCTCTGGAGCCTCGTCGTGCCCCCGACGCTGACGCCCGCCGCGCTCCAGCAGGATCTCTACCTGCTCTGGCCGGGCGAGGTCGTTCCCGACAGGTCCGCCGGCGCTCCCGACCCCGCGCTCGCGGCCTACGTCACCGCGCGGGGCTACACGGTCGTCGCCGAGGGGCGCGCGCGGCTCTTTGCCCAGGCGCTCTACCAGATGGACGGCAACGTGCCGCCCGAGCCGCTGCCCGGCGGCGCGCCGTTCGTCACGGTCGTGCGCGAGTCGGGCCCGCTCGGCCTCACCTCGCCCGCCACGTGGATCCGGATCCCGTGGAATCCGCGATTGGTCAACCGCGCGTGGCTCATGCAGATCAGCCTCGTGACACGGGGGCTCGTCAAGCCGAAGCCGGCCACCTGGGCCGAGCAGACGCTCTGGGGTCAGCGCTACCGGTTCGCGCTCAGCTTCAACGAGGTCCGCCAGCGCGTGGTGTTCCCTCTCTACGTGGAGCACCGCAATCGCGTCGTGCGCCTCGCCGACGATCCGGCGCAGCTCATCGTCAACTTCGCGGACCTGGACCACCTCAAGATCGACGAGCTCTCACCCCCCAACGCGCGCCGCCAGGTCAGTCAGACGCTCGAGTCCACGGAGACCGTCACGCTCTTCCTCGACACGACGGACGCGATCGTGCCGCAGACGCTGAGCGTCCAGTTCGGCTATTTCTCGGGACTGCAGCAGTGGGCACCGATCCTGATCCCGGTTCTTTTCTTCGTCGCCGGCAACGTCGTCGCGGTCGTCATCCGCGTCGTGACCGAGCGGTTCAGCAAGCGCTGGATCGGGCGCCTCCACGTCGGGTCGGCCCGGAAAGAGGCGCCCGCGCGCGAGTCCGGCGTCGTCCTCCCGCGCGAGACCCTCGCGCGGATCGTCCCGGGCCGGACGACGCACGACGAGGTGCTGCGCGTCTGCGGCCCCGAGGTCGACGAGCACGAGAGCCTCCGGACGCCGGGCCGCCGGACCCTCGTCTATCAGGGCCAGCGCGTCGTGCCGCAGCGGCGCCCGATCTTTGGCTGGCTCGCGACCGTGAGCTACTGGGCCATCGAGCACCACGAGGTCGAGATCGACCTGGAGGACGACGTCGTGACCGACATCCGCGCGCGCGTGCGGCGCTCGCGCCTCACGAGCCCCGATGCGGCCCGGTGAGCATCGCTTCGTCCTCCTGACCGTCCCGGTGGCGGCGTTCCTCTGGCTGCTCGCCTTCGTGACCTCCGGCGCCGGAGAGGGGACGTACGTCCTCTACGCGCTCTTCTACGCGCCGCTCGCGCTCGCGTCGTACGGCACCGCGCTCGTGACCGGGCCCCTGCTCCACCTCACGTACGCCGTCTGCCTCGACCGTGTGGGCAACGGCCCCGCGCGCCGCGCGTGGCTCCTCGGGCTGGGAGCGTTCCACTACCTGTCGGTGCTGGCGATCGCGTTCAAGCCCGATCCGGTCTACGGCCACGCCTTCGACGCCGACTTCTGGCAATTCTGGTCGGGTCATGCCGGATGGATCGTCGGCGGCCTCGCGGTCTTCATCGTCTGGCAGATCATCCTCGCGCGCGGCGTCTGGCAGCACCGCTGAAGGCCCGGCCAAGGCGCCGCGCATCCTCGCTGCGATCACACCGATGACTTCGGCGTCCCGGCGCACGGGGGAACGGACGCCAGAGCGCGGCCCGTCCCGCGTAGAACTCATACACGCGAGCATGCGCGCAGGTTAGGCGTTGTTGACTAAACCTCAGCCAGCATTTTCCGGCTTGGAACTCAGTGCTCCCTTTGCGCAGGCGTGCGACGTATTTGCCGCGGACGCCGCCCTTCATCGACGAAAAGTCTTACTCCGGTCGCAGATCGTCATCCGTCGTGCCGACGGGCGCTAATGATTCGGACCGTATCGTTTCGCTCCGCTCCGTGGCCGCCACGACCAAGATCGGGTGCGGTGGTGTCGGAACTCGCGAGGGCCACGACGTGAGAGCGCCAGCGGGCATGAGGCGCGAGGACGCCGTGGTAGAGCAGGACGGATTCGTGAAGGTGGTGGCGCCGGCGCTGGCTGAGAAGGGCGGTGGGCAGTTCGACCCAGCCGTACCCAGCGGACATCACGAGCCCTGAGCTCCCTGAGCCGCTCGCGCTGGACCTCCTCGATGCGCTCCCGCGGCCAGAGCCAGACGGTGTCGAAGAAGTCGGGCGGCGGCGGGTACTCGCCGACCAGCGCGCCGTAGTCGACGGCGCGGCAATAGTAGGGGATCTCCACCCGCTGCATCCCGCTGTCCCTCAGCCTGGACGCCTCGTCACGGACCGAAGAGGCGGTTCGGGAGCCAGAGCGCGATCTCGGGGAAGAAGATGACCGCGAGGAGCCCGATCAGCTGGATGACCATGAACTGCACCATTCCGATGTAGATGTCCTTGAGCTCCCAGGAGGGAACGACGGCCTTGAGGTAGTATGCCGACATCGCCACGGGCGGTGAGAGATACGCCGTCTGGAGATTGATGGCGACCAGCGTGCAGAACCAGATCAGGTCCCACTTCATGGCCTGGACGAGAGGGAACAGGATCGGCACGAACACGAGGACGATGACTGGCCACTCGAACGGCCAGCCGAGGACGAAGATCAGGAGCATGACGATCAGCAGCATGACGATCGGCGAGAATGGCAGCGCGATCAGCGTCTCGGTCATCAGCGTCGCCGACCCCAGGCGGGCGAAGACGGCGCCGAAGACGTTCGAGGCCACGGCCAGGAACAGGACCATGCTCGAGGTCTGGAGCGTCTTGAGCATCGCGTCCTGGAACCGCGCCCAGGTGAGCTGCCGATAGGCCAGCGCGAGGACGATCGAGCCGGAGGCGCCGACGGCAGCCGCCTCGCTCGGCGTCGCGAGCCCACCGAGGATGCTCCCGAGAGTCGCGACGATGAGAGCGCCGAGCGGGACCATGCCGACGAGCAGCTCCCTGAGGATCTGGCGAACGGAAGCCGCGCGCTCCTCGGCTGGCAGCGCCGGGCCGAACGCCGGGTTCCAGTAGCTGCGGATCAGGCAGTACCCGATGTAGAGGAGGGAGAGGAGGAACCCGGGTCCGAAGGCCGCCGCGTAGAGCTTGACGACCGAGACTCCCATGACCGGCCCCATCACGACCAGCATCACGCTGGGAGGGATGAGGATCCCCAGCGTCCCGCCAGCCGCGATCGCCCCCGCCGAGAGGCGCATGTTGTAACCGGCTCTCATCATGGTCGGCGCGGCCATGATGCCGAGGACGGTCACCGCCGCCCCCACGATCCCCGTCGCCATCGCGAAGATGGTCGCGGTGAGGATGACGCCGATGTAGAGCGATCCCCTGACGGGCGCCAGCAGCAGCCGGAAGGCGCCGAAGAGGCGCTGCATGAGACCCGCCTGCTCGGTCATGAATCCCATGAACACGAAGAGCGGGACCGCGGCCAGGACCTCCTCCTTCATGAACCCGAACATCTGGATGACCATCAGGTAGAAGACCTTGTTTCCCATCCCGATGTAGCCGAACGCCAGGGCCAGGAGGAGCAGGGTGAACGAGATGGGGAACCCGATGAGGATCGTGACGATCATGGCGCCGAGAAGCAGCATGCCGAGGGCTTCCGGGCTCATAGCGCTCTCCCGGTGAGCGCGGCGTACGCGCTCTTGAGGAGCTCGGAGACGCCCTGGAGGAACAGCAGCGCGCCCGTCACGGGGATGACGGTCTTGAACGGATAGAGCGGAGGGCGCCAGGGGCTCGCGTCGGACGTCTCGAGAAGGGCCCAGGAGTGCCCTGCCTCGTCCAGGCCGAAGAGGAAGAGACAGGTCATTCCGGGGAAGAAGAAGACGACGTACGAGACGGTGTCGACCCAGCCCCGCGTCCGGATCGACCAGTTGGCGAAGAAGAAGTCGGTGCGGATGTGGCCGGCCTTGTAGAGGGTGTAGGCCGCGCCCAGCATGAAGTGGCTCCCGTAGAGCATGTAGGCGACGTCGTACGCCCAGAGGGTCGGGGCCCGGAAGAGGTAGCGGGCGAAGACCTCGTAGGTCAGCCCCGCGATCAGGGGCACGACGAGCCAGCAGAAGATCCGCCCGGACCACTCGCCGATCGTCCGGTCGATCAGCCTGACGATGAACGTGAGCGCGCGCGGAGGGCTCTCCATCGGGCGGGTGCCTCCCTCTGGGTGAAGGGATCAGCCTCGCTCACCCAGACGAAAGATGCCGGGGCCTCCAGGAGACCCTGGCATCTTTCGCGGGGGCCGGCGCGGACTCGCGCCTACTTCCCGAAGTAGTGCTTCCTGGTCAGATCGTAGGGATTCATGAACATCCGGCTCGGGACCACCAGGGCCGCGTAGGACCGCAGGCTCTCTAAAACCTTCTTGAAGAAGGGGTCCTTGGCGGCCTCCTGCGCGGCGATCTTGTCCCAGGCCTTCAAGTACTCGATCAGGATGTCGTCCGGGGTCCTCACCAGGTTGACCTTGTGTTTCTCCTTGAAGTCCCGGAGCGCCTCGGCATCCCGGCGGTTGAACCGGAGCATCGACCGGAGGGCAGTCTCGGCGGCGCCGCCCTTCATGATCGCCTGGAGGTCGGGGGCGAGCTTGTCCCAGACGTCCTTGTTCACGAGGAAGTCGCACGCCCCCGCGGTCTCGTGGACGCCCGGGTAGTAGTAGTACTTCTGCACGTTGTGGAAGCCGAGCAGGATGTCCTCGCCCGGCGTGTACCACTCGGTGGCGTCGAGCACGCCGCGCTCGAGGGCGGGCAGGACCTCGCCGCCGGGGAGGGTGACGACGGACACGCCGATCTCCTTGTACACCTCGGCCGCGATGCCGGGGACCCGGTACTTGAGGCCCTTGAGGTCTGCGATGCTCTTGAGCGGCTTCTTGAACCAGCCGAGCGACTGCGCGCCCGTCGGGAAGATGGGGTAGGCGACGATCTTCATCTTGAGGATCTGCTGGTAGAACTCGTTCAGCAGCTCGACACCGCCGCCTTCGTACTCCCAGCCCCAGAAGTCGATGGTGTCCATCCCGAAGGGACCGCCGGGCACGTCGGTGAAGAGCGCGGCCGCCTTGTGCTTGCCGATGAAGTAGTAGGTGCAGGTGAAGGCGGCGTCGAGGACCCCGCGGTTCACGCCGTCGGCGACCTCGAAGGCGCCGACCACCGCTCCCGGCGGCAGGGTCTCGATCTTGAGGCGCCCCCCCGACATCTTGTCGACCCGTTCGGCGTAGTCCTTGAAGTCCAGGAACAGGAGGCTCGTCGGGGGAAAGCTCGCCTGCGCCTTGAGCACGATGGCCTTGGCCTGGGCGCCGGCCGGCTCCGATCCGGCGGCCCAGAGCGCGACAGCGGCCAGGAGCGCCAGCAGCGGAAGGGTGTATTTCTTCATCGTCTCTCCTCTCGTTCTCGGCGCGGTCAGGGGTGGGCCGAGCCGGGCCGGAGCGCCCGCTCGGCTGATCGGTCGTCAGCCGATCTTTTACGGTGGTCTGGACATCGCGTCAAGGGGAGTGTTCGGGCCGGCGGCGCCGCCGCTCCGCGAGTACCAGGACAAGATCCGCAAGAAGATCCTCGACATGTACGGCTTCGACAAGGTCCCCGAGGAGGTCGACAACTACATCGCGGCGGCCTCGGCCGAGCCCGCGATGGAGGAGAGCGCGATCTTCGACGCGGTCGTCGACATCATCGTCCAGGGCGACAACGACTACTACATCTACGACCCGGTCCCGCTCGGCCACGCGCTCTACTACCTCTCGATGGCGAAGGTGTACGACGAGTGGATCAACAAGATCACGAAGCTCCGGGAGGACATGCGGCAGTACGACCAGGTGGCGGCGACGATGCGGCGGGAGGAGACCATTGCCGAGGACCAGAACGGCGTTCTTCTTCGTCGTGGTGCCCGAGGAGATGATCATCCTGGACACGAAGAAGGCGGCGGCGCCGTTCGCGCGGTTCGGCGTGCCGATCTCGGGCTACATCGTGAACCGCGTGCTCCCGCCGAGCCTCGGCGAGGCCAACATCCCGGCTTTCCTCCACAACCGGGCTCGCCATGCAGCGGAAATACACCGACGAGATCCGCCAGACGTTCGGCGACGAGGTCTGCGCGTACATCCCGGAGATGGAGCGGAACGTGACCGGGCTGCCGATGATCGAGCGGCTCGCCGAGCGTCTCTTCGGCCACGCCTGAGGCGGAGGCGCCCATGAGCACCCGATAACGGCCGTTCTGTCGCTGCTGCCCCTTTTATCCTTCCTACGCTCCCGATTGACGCGCGCCACAGTCCTCGCAGAAACGAGCGTCTTCGTCGTTCTGCGCCCGGCGTCGCGGACACTTCGTGCCATGCATCCCGACAGTTTCGGACGGATGTGGCGTGACCGCAGCGGGACGGAAGGCGTAGGGTCAAGCCACCCCAGGGAGGAAGGACGCTCACACTCGAGGATCACCCAGGACATGGGCTTGCAGTACACTGGCACCGTGACCCAGAACCCGAACGCGGACGAGACGTCGGTCCGGGACGCGTTGCGTCGACAGGTCGAGGACCCCGGGGACCATGACGCGAGCCTCATCGAGGAGTGCCTGAATCTCACGGCCGACGAGCGCCTGCAGAGACTCACGAGCTGGGTAGCCTTCGTCACATCGGCGAGACCCATCGAGGGTCTGGCCACGAGTGGGCGAGACTAGCTTCCAGCCGGCCGAGATCCTCGCGGCGCTCGAGCGCCACGGAGTCCGGTACATCATCATTGGCGGCTTGGCCGCGACGCTTCACGGTTCCCCTGTCATGACCACGGATGCGGACATCTGCCCCGCTCGTGACGGAGACAACCTGGAACGGCTCGCGCGAGCCTTGATCGAGCTTCGCGCACGAATCCGCACGCCGGACGAGCCTGAGGGGCTCGTCTTTGCCTGCGATGCAGCGTTCCTCTCGCGGATTGAGGTCGTACTGAATCTGACGACGAAATTCGGAGACCTCGACCTGTCGTTCGTCCCGTCAGGCACGACCGGCTTCGAGGATCTCCGTCAACATGCCGTCATGATGTCCCTCATGGAGCGCCCGGTGGCCGTGGCCGCGCTCGCCGACGTCATCCGCTCCAAGGAGGCCGCCAACCGGCCCAAGGATCAGATTGCCCTTCCGGTGCTGCGTTTGTTGCAGGAGCGTTTGAAGACGAGGGGCAGCGACCAGTAGGACGGCAGGAGGGTCCCCCTTTATCCATCCTAACGTGGCCCGACGGCCACAACCAAGCTTGAGCTTGCAGTTGGCCTGCGTCGGTGTGCTACGAGGGCGGGTGAACCCGCTACTGCGGGACGTGCTCACCCCGATGCAGTACTACTGGGTGACCACCCAGTCGAGTACGCGACGGACCGGGTGTTCAAGAGCCGCCAGCACCTGGCGGAGTTCTTTCCCCGGCTGCTGGAGCAGAGCACGCGGTCCGTCCGGCGAATCGGAAGCCGCGTCGCCTGCCATTCCCTCGAGTCTGCTACGATCCTGATGAGCGATGATCGGTGCGACCAGCACCGACGCCGGTCTTGCGATTTCGTGAGCCGGGCAAAACCTGAACGTCCTCATTCAGCCGGAGGAAGAACGACGATGGCGATGTCACACGAACCAGAGGAACGCGGTGGCGTGTCTCTCATCAGGGCGACGAGGCGGGGCCTCGAGCTGACGTGCGACCACTGCAACGACACGATCGTGATCCCCTACCGGGCGCTCAAGGATCGGAACCATCGAACCGATGTGCGACCGGGAGCAAAGCGGCGCACGCGGAGACGGGTCTGAGTCGGAGCGAAGGCGACATAAAATGCCGCCGTATCAGGGGGCATGATGTCCGTGAGTCGGCCCTTGATCCTTCCTACACTCGACGGCGGAGTCCTACTCCTATGAATCCTGTCTCACGGCCGGGCGGGTCGCCCCGGCGGAAGGCGCCTTTGAAGGGCCTACGCCCGACACGATGTCTCACGAGAGCTGGAGGATCTCCCGCGCGATGACCATTCGCTGGATCTCCGACGTCCCCTCCCCGATCTCGGTGAG
>JBOHQB010000545.1:0-2645 GCA_050731995.1 Candidatus Rokuibacteriota bacterium | reverse complement strand
GCTCGTCCTCGCGCGGCGGCGCGCGGCCGCCGCATGAGCCTGAGCGTGGCGCCGGCGGCGACGGCCATCGCGGTGCGCGCGCTCGGGGTGACGCTGGCGTTCACGACCGCGGGCGTCGATTCGCTTCGGCCGTTCTGGGCGACCGGGCGACCGCTGATCTACGCGATCTGGCACGGCCGCATCTTGATGGCGCCGTGGGTGAGCGAGCGGCTGCGGCGTACGGACGGCGCGCGCCCCGTGCGGGTGCTGGCGAGCCGCTCGCGCGACGGGGAGCTCCTGGTGCGGTTCGTCAGGCGCTTTGGACTCGACGCCGCGCGTGGCTCGTCGACGCGCGGGGGGGCGCCGGGCTTCCGCGCCCTGACCCGGACGCTGGAGGAGGGGGCCGACGTCGTCATGGTACCCGACGGGCCGCGCGGCCCCTGTCGCCGTCTTCAGCCGGGCGTGGTGGCGCTGGCCGCGCTG
Organism: Candidatus Rokuibacteriota bacterium; assembly: GCA_050731995.1. Classification (GTDB taxonomy): domain Bacteria; phylum Methylomirabilota; class Methylomirabilia; order Rokubacteriales; family CSP1-6; genus JBOHQB01. Next base: position 2,183 of record JBOHQB010000545.1, on the reverse strand, counting down.
ACCGGTGCGCCCGTCGTGCCGATGGGGATCGCCGCCCGCCCCGCGCGGCGGCTCAAGACGTGGGACGAGTTTCTCGTGCCGCTGCCGTTCGCGCGCTGCAGCGCCGTCTTCGGCCCGGCCGCCAGCATCGCGCGCGGCGCGGACCGTGAGCAGGCGCGGGCCGAGCTGGAGCGCGCCCTCGACGACGCGACGGCCGCGGCCGACCGGATGGTCTCGGCGTGACGGTGGCCTTGCGAGCCGCAGCCTGTTCGACGGGCGAGGCGAGCCTGTGAGCTACGCCCTCTACACGGCGGCCTTCGCGGCGCTGCTGACGGCGTACGCCCCTGCGGCGGTAGCGCGGCGGGTGATTCACGGCGTGCCGATCAACCTGCGCGAGCGGCTCGGGCACGGCGGGAGCCCGTCGCCGGCGCCCACCGGCTGGATCCACGCCGTCTCGGTCGGGGAAGCCCTCGCCGCCGCGCCCCTGGTCGAGGCCATCCATCGCCTGTGGCCGACGCTGCCGCTGGTCGTGACGACGGTGACCGCCACGGGCGCGCGCGTGGTCCGGGAGCGGTATGCGGGCGTCGCCTCGCACCGCTTCTTTCCGCTGGACCTGCCGGGAGCCGTCCGCCGCGCGATCGCCGCGATCGATCCGGCATTCTTTCTGTGCATGGAGACCGAGCTCTGGCCCAACACGCTTCGCGCGCTCGCGGCGCGAGGCGTCCCGACGATGGTCGCCAACGGGCGGCTGTCGGACCGCTCGTTCGGACACTACCGGCTCGTGGGCCGCTTCATGCGGCGTGTGCTCGACGATGTGCGGATCTTCGCGATGCAGTCCGACGAGGACGCCCGCCGAATACTCGCCCTCGGCGCGCGTCCCGAGCGCGTCGTCGTGACGGGGAACCTCAAGCACGAGCCCACGGCGGACCCGCCGGGGGCGACGGAGCTCTGGCAGCGTCTGCTGGGTCTCGGGCGCGACCAGCGAGTGTGGATCGCGGGCAGCACGCACCGCGGCGAGGAGGAGCAGATCCTCGACGCGCACGGGCGGGCGCTCGCCGCCTGCCCCGGGCTCGCCCTCGTGCTGGCGCCGCGCCATCCCGAGCGCGTCGGCGAAGTCACGGACCTGGTCGCCGCGCGCGGCTGGACGCCGGTGCGACGGAGCGCGTTGCCGGCCGCCGGCGGTCCGTTCAACGGCCGCACGGTCATCGTCCTCGACACCGTCGGCGAGCTCGCCCAGCTCTACACGGTCGCCGACGTCGTCTTCGTCGGTGGGAGCCTCGTCCCCACGGGCGGCCACAACATGCTCGAGCCGGCGTTCCGCAAGAAGCCGGTGCTCTTCGGGCCGCACACCGAGAACTTCCGCGAGTCGGCGGGACTGCTGTGCGACCGTGGCGGGGCGATTCTCGTGCGCGACGCCGGGGAGCTCGGCTCCGCGCTGACCCGTCTCCTCGGGGACCCCGCACTTCGCGAGCGTCTGGGCGCGGCGGGCTACGAGGCGGTCGCCTCGCGCCACGGCGCCGTCCGCGAGACGCTGGAGCTGCTGACACGGCTCGTGACGCCGGAGACCGGCGCGTGAACCGGCGCGAGCGCGTGCTTCGCGGGTGGGAAGAGGGCTTTACGCCGGCGGCGCGGCGGCTGCTCGGCGTGGCGGAACAGGGGTACCGCGGCCTCCTCGGCACGCGTGAGTGGTTGTACGCGCGTGGCGTGCTGCGCTCGCGCCCGCTCGGGTGCCCCGTCGTGTCGATCGGCAACCTGACCGTGGGCGGCACGGGGAAGACGCCGGCGGTGGAGCTGGCGGTGCGGACGCTGACCGAGCTCGGACACCGCCCGGCGGTGGTGAGTCGCGGCTACGGGCGCCGGAGCAAGGGCATTCAGATCGTCGCCGACGCCGCGTCGATCCGCCTCGACGCCGAGGAAGCCGGCGACGAGCCGTTCCTGCTCGCGCGACGGTTGCCGGGCGTTCCCGTCGTCGTGGGCACGAACCGTTACGACGCGGGTCGTGCCGCCGTCGAGCGCTTCGGCGTCACCGCGGTCGTCCTCGACGACGGCTTCCAGCACCGGACGCTCGCCAAGAGCCTCGAGATCGTGATGGCGCGCGCGGACCACCCGTGGGGCAACGGACGCCTCCTGCCGGGCGGGCCCCTGCGCGAGCCGCTGACCGCGCTCGCGCGCGCGGACCTCGTCGTTGCCGTTGGGGCGCGGCG
>JBOHQB010000544.1:0-6684 GCA_050731995.1 Candidatus Rokuibacteriota bacterium | reverse complement strand
CAGCAGCCACAGTGTCCACGCCGCGGTTGCCGGCAGCCACGGCTCCAGCGCGATGCCGGCGGCGAACGCGGCCGCCACCGGCACGAGCGGGACCGATCGCCAGCCCACGGCGTCAGGGCGTGACGTCGAGGTGCGGGCGCAGGCGCTCGAGCCGGCCTCGGCTGAGCCCGCGCACGCGGCGGAGATCGTCCACGGTCGCGAACGGGCCGTCGCGGTCGCGCGCGTCCACGATCCGCCGCGCGAGCGACGCGCCGACGCCCGGCAGCGTCTCGAGCTCGGCGGCGCTCGCTCGATTCGGATCGAGCGGCTCAGCGTCAGGCGCGGTCCGTTTCGGAGGGCGCGTCGCCCGGGCCTCGCCGTTCGCCGAGCCGCCACCGGGAGGGCGCGCTGTCTCCATCGGGGCGCGATCGAGCTGCTCGAGTCGTTCGGCGAGATCGGGATGCGCGCGGCGCCAGTGGCCCACGGCGAGCCCGGTGCCCGCAGCGACGACGAGCAGGAGCAACAGCATCAGCTGACGGTGCGAGTAGAACGACATGCTCCCACGCTGCCACTCCTCGGCGGCGCCGACTAGAGTGCAAGATTTCAGACAGTGCCGAGCGCGTCTTGCGGGTACCCGGCCGCGCGACTATGCTCGCGGCACCATGGGTGAGGGGGTGTTGCCGCGGCACCGGCGCGCAGCCCATCCGAGCTTGGACGACGCGGTCGGAGGGGAAAGCAAGATGTCTCAACAGCGGCCCGTGTCAGCGGAAACAGCCAAGGCCATCCTCGACGCCTTCAATGCCCACGATCTGGACGCGATCATGCAGTTCTTTGCTGACGATTGCTCCCTGGACATGCCCCGCGGGCCCGACCCGTGGGGGCAGCGCTTTGTGGGCAAGGCCGCCGTGAGAGAGGGATTGGCGACGCGCTTCAAGGGCCTCCCGGACGTCCACTATAGCGATGACCGTCATTGGATTACCGGGAACATGGTTGTTTCGGAGTGGTTGCTGACGGGCACCACGCCGGACGGAGTTCCCGTCAAGGTTCGGGGATGCGATCATTACGAGTTTCGAGACGGGAAGGTCGTTCGGAAGGACGCGTATTGGAAGATCGTCGAGAAGCCACGTTGAGGTTTAACCTCAGCTTGCGGGGCCGTCGAGAACCTGTATCTGGAGAGGACAATCATGCCGACGTATATGTTCCGGGAGTCGTACACCAGTGAAGCCTGGGCCGTCCAAATCAAGAATCCGAAGAACCGCATGGAGATCGCGCGGCAAATCATCGAAGCCCAGGGGGGCAAACTATTGAGCGCGTACTATGCCTTTGGAGAAGACGACGTCGTCCTTATTGCAGATTTCCCGGACAACGTGAGCGCCGCGACAGTCGCTTTGACGGTGGCAGGTGGTGGGGCGGCCAAGGCGTTCAAAACCACCGTGCTGATGTCCGTGGAGGAAGTACTGGAAGCGATGCGCCGCGCCGGTCGTGCTGCGTACCGCCCGCCGGGAAGCTAGCCCGTTTCGGCTCTGAAATCGATTATCGTGGTTTCCCGCGGCGACTTCAGCGCGACCGCGGGATGAGCGGTCCGGGACAGAGCACGGCGCGACAACGTCTGCAAGGAGTCGACACATGATCGTACCGCTGACACTGAGCGACTTCCTCGAGCGTGCCGAGCTGGTCTACGGCGATCGGGAGGCGGTCGTCGACGAGCCGCACCCGCCCGGCGGCCCGCTGCCGCGGATCACCTGGCGGCGGTTTGCAGAGATGGCGCGAAGCCTCGCCGCGGCGCTCGACGAACTGGGTGTCGGGGAGAACGAGCGCGTGGCCATCGTGTCGCCGAATGCGGCGCGCTTCCTCGTGGCGCTCTTCGGCGTGAGCGTCTTCGGCCGGATCCTCGTCCCCGTGAACTACCGGCTGACCGCCGAGGAGATCGCGTACATCTTCGAGCACTCGGGCGCCAGCGTCGCGCTCCTCGATCCCGAGATGGACGAGCCGCTCCGCGGCCTGCCCGTCAAGCATCGCTTCGTCCTCGGCGCCGCCACGGACTCCCGGCTGTTCTTCCGGTCCGGCGCCACGCCGCGCCTGAGCGTGAGCGACGAGAACGCGACGGTCTCCGTCAACTACACCTCGGGAACGACCGCGCGCCCCAAGGGCGTGCGGCTCACGCACCGCGGATGCTGGCTGAACGCCGTGACGTTCGGCTGGCACCTCGGGCTCAGCGACCGGGACGTGTATCTCCATACGCTGCCCACGTTCCACTGTAACGGCTGGGGGATGCCGTACGCGCTCACCGCGATGGGCGTGCGGCAGGTGATCATCCGGAAGATCGACGGCGAGGAGATCCTGAGGCGCGTGGAGGCCGAGGGCGTCACGATCTTCAACTGCGCGCCCGCGGTGCTCAACGCGGTGCTCGACGCCGCGGCGGCCCGCCGGCGCGACGGGCGCGCGGTGCCGGGGCGCGGTCGCGTGCGCGTCGTCGTCGCGGGCGCCCCGCCCCCGTCGAAGACGATCGAGCGGGTCGACACCGAGCTCGGCTGGGAGTTCATCCAGATCTACGGCCTCACCGAGACCTCCCCGCTCCTGACGTTCAACCGCGCGCCGGCCGAATGGGACGGCCTCGAGGCGGCCGAGCGGGCGCGGCGGCTCTCGCGCGCGGGCGTGCCCGCGGTGGGCGTGCGCATGCGGGTCGACGCCGAGGGCGAGGTGCTGGCGCGGAGCAACCACGTGTTCGAGGGCTACTGGAACCAGCCCGAGGAGACGGCCGGGGCGATCGCGGACGGCTGGTTCCACACGGGCGACGGCGGCGCCACCGAGGGCCCGTACGTCGTCATCACGGACCGGAAGAAGGACGTCATCATCACGGGTGGGGAGAACGTCTCATCGATCGAAGTCGAGGACTGCCTCTTCCAGCACGCGGCGGTCGCCGAGTGCGCGGTGATCGGCGTGCCCGACGAGAAGTGGGGTGAAACGATCAAGGCGCTGGTGGTGTTGCGGCCCGGGCAGACCGCCACGGAGCAGGACCTCATCGACTTCTGCCGGAGCCGGCTCGCGCACTTCAAGTGTCCCCGGTCGGTCGAGATCCGCGCCGCGCTCGCGCGGACCGCGACCGGCAAGCTCCAGAAGTTCAAGCTCCGCGAGCCATACTGGGCGGGCCGGACGAAGCGCGTAAACTGAGCGGCGCGATGACCAGGGCATGACACCCTGGGCCCCCTTGAGGGTTCTGTGCGTGGCTCTTCTCCTCAATGGCTGCGCGTCCCCGGGGCCCAGGCCTCAGGAGGCGCCGCTTCCCGGACAGCGCATCGTTCAGAGAGGGTAAGAGAGGGTATTCCTTCGTGCCGCCCGACGAGAAGGGCTGGGAGATGGGTCAGCGCGATGCGCTCCTGGTGAGTCTGGGCAAACGCGTTGGCGGCACCAACGAGATCGTCATCGTCTGGGGAAGCGTCTTCAAGCTTCCCGCGTTCGGGTCGGAGGCGGAATTCGTTCGCAGCGTCGGCGAAGCGCTGGCGAGGGTGAGGACCCGCTGCGCTTCAGGGTCTTGAAGCACGAGGTCACGCCCGGCGCGGGGAAGGGAACCACGTGTGCCCGTTCCCATCGGCTGGTCGAGGATAGCCAGGCGCTCACGGAGGCCGGCAACAGGGTCTACATGCTTCGCGAGATGGTGGGGCTCCACTGCGCCCACCCGAAAGACAAGCGCATCGCCGTCACCGTGATGTACTCACACCGCTACTACTCGGGTCGAAGGGACCCAGAGCTCCTGGAGAAGGCGTCGGCCGTTCTGAACAGCGTCGCGTTCGCCGACTTCTGAACCGTGGGAGAGAGACCATGAGCAGCTGAGGCGCTGAAGGCGCGCGAAGCTTTAGGGCACCAGCGCCGCGCGCGTGATGTTGGTCGTGTCCTTCGCGTGCCACTCCGACGCCGCGAACGCGTCGTTGATCTTCTCGAGCGGATACTTGTGCGAGAGGAGCTTGTCGAACGGGAAGCGCGTCCTGTTGCGCACGAGGAAGTCGAGCGCCTTCGGGATCACCCACGGGTCGTACTGGATGATGCCGACGATCTTTTTCGAGCCCCAGACGAGGAGTGAGGGCTCCAGCTCGACCTTAGCGCCGCGGCTGATGGTGCCGATCTCGACGTAGGTGCCGCCGGGGCGGAGCATGTCGATCCCCTCGGCGATGACCTGAGGGAAGCCGACGAAGTCGCAGGCGACGTCGGCGCCGAGGCCGCCGGTCCACTTACGGACGAGGGCGATGCGGTCCTTGCGGTCGGCGACCTCCTTGATGTTGATCGTGTGGTCGGCGCCGAAGGCCCGCGCGAGCTCGAGGCGGCCCGCGATCTGGTCCACGACGATCACCGTCTGGGCGCCCATGTCCTTGGCGACGGCGGCGGCCTGGATGCCGAGTCCGCCCGCGCCCTGGATGACGACGGACCCGCCGAAGCGGAGCCCGCCCTTGGAGAGGCCGTAGATGACCTGCGAGAGCGCACAGTTCACCGGCGAGACCATCTCGTCGGAGAGCGCGTCCGGGACCAGGAACAGGTGTCCGCGCGGGCGCAGGTAATAGTGATCCGCGAAGGCGCCGTGCAGATGCGGAAAGACCGATGGGCCGACGGGCCGCTCGATCTTCGCCGGGCACGCGGCGGCTTCGTTGGCGAGGCACACGGCGCAGCGCCCGCACGGATAGAAGTACGTGTAGGCGACCCGGTCGCCCTCCTTGAGCGGCCGCCCCAGCGAGTCGGTCTTCACGCGGGCTCCAGCCTTCGCCACGCGCCCGGTCATCTCGTGGCCGAAGAGCCAACCGTCGTCCGGCAGGCGCAGCGGGGCGTCGCCTCGCCAGAAGTGGAGGTCGGAGCCGCAGATGTTGGCGAGCGAGACGCGGATGAGGACGCCGTCCGGCTCGACCTCCGGAATCGGCACCTCGCGAAGCTCGAACGGCTTACCGGGACCAAAGAAGACCGCCGCCTTCGCCTGGCTCATCGCTTGACTCCCTCGCGTCCGACCTCGAAGGCGTCGTGCAGCGCCCGCACCGCCAGCTCCGTGTACTTGTCCTCGATCACGCAGGAGACCGCGATCTCCGAGGTCGAGATCATCTGGATGTTGATGGACTCGCGCGCGAGCGTCTCGAACATCTTCGCGGCGACACCGGAGTGGCTACGCATGCCGACGCCGACGATCGACACCTTGGCGATGCGCTCGTCCTGCGCGACGCCCTGGGCGCCGATCTCTCTCGCGACCTCCTCGAGCGCGGTCTGGGCGCGCGCGAGGTCGCCGCGCGCGACGGTGAAGGACATGTCGGTCGAGCCGTCCCGGCCGATGTTCTGGACGATCATGTCCACGACGACATTGCGTCCCGCGATCGCGCCGAAGACCTTCGCGGCGATCCCCGGCCGATCGGGCACGCGCAGGATCGAGATCTTCGCCTGGTTCCGGTCGTGGGTGACGCCGGTGACCACCACCTCTTCCATACCGCGCTCCTCTTTGGTGACGAGCGTGCCCGGATCTGGCTTGAACGTCGAGCGGACGTGCACGGTCACGCCGTACTTCTTCGCGAACTCGACCGAGCGGGACTGGAGCACCTTCGCGCCCAGGCTCGCCAGCTCGAGCATCTCGTCGTAGGAGACGCGCGCGAGCTTCCGCGCGTCCGGCACGATGTTGGGGTCTGCAGTGTAGACGCCGTCGACGTCGGTGTAGATGTCGCAGACGTCGGCCTTGAGCGCGGCCGCGAGGGCCACGGCGGTCAGATCCGAGCCGCCCCGGCCGAGCGTCGTGAGCTCGTCCTCGTCCGAGAGCCCCTGGAAGCCCGCGACGACGGCGATTTCGCCCGTGTCGAGCGCCTGGCGCACGCGCTCCGCGGTGATCGCGGTCAGACGCGCGGCCGTGTGCGCGCGGTTCGTGCGCATCCCCGCCTGCGGACCGGTGAACGAGCGCGCCTTGACGCCGAGCGACCGGAGCGCCATCGCGAGGAGCGCGATCGTGACCTGCTCGCCGGTCGCCAGCAGCATGTCGAGCTCGCGGGGCTCGGGGACCGGCGTGATCGTCTGGGCCAGCTCGACCAGCTCGTCCGTGGTCCGTCCCATCGCCGAGACGACGACGACGAGCTGGTTGCCGGAGGCGCTCTCCGCGATGCGTCGCGCGACGCCCCGGATCTTCTCGGCGTCGGCGACGGACGACCCCCCGTATTTCTGCACGATCAGCGCCATGACGTTGGGAGCCTACATGATGCGTGTAAGTCGCGCAAAGGCCGTGTTACGAGGACGACCTTGCTCATCTCCCCGGCGCGCGCGCGAGCCGCGTGGACTTGCGCAGCACGCGGACGAGGCGACGCGTGCCGCGCGTCAGCTCCGGATGGCGCACCATCTTCCAGGCGCCGAAGGTGATATCCAGCGCCTGACGGAGCCGTCGCCGCTTCAGCTCGGCCCGCAGCGCCTCGCCGACCACCCGACTCTGCTCGCCCTTCGGAACAGTCCGCCTCAGCTCCTCGAGCAGATCTGCCGGCAGCGTAAAGTTGGCCCGTCTGACCCTCGCCACGACCACCTCCTACATCGCCTATCGCCTATCATAGACGCGGCGATGTTGGCCGGTGGAGCGGTCTTCGTCGGAGTGGACGTGCAGACGCGGCGCGGCTGCGCCTGCGCCGCGCTTGACGGCGACGGGGCGTGGCTCGGCGGGAGGTGGACGGCGCCGCTCCCGCGCGCGACGGGGGAGCGGGCGCGGCG
>JBOHQB010000543.1:0-7014 GCA_050731995.1 Candidatus Rokuibacteriota bacterium | reverse complement strand
GGCGGGCGGCATGGAGATCGAGGAGGTGGCCGCGCGGACGCCCGAGAAGATCCTGCGTGAGTGGGCTCACCCGTCCCTTGGCCTGCTCGCCTTCCAGGCGCGCCGGCTCGCCTTCGGCCTCGGGCTCACGGGCGAGCAGCTCGCGCAGGGTGTCGCGCTGATCCGGAGCCTCTTCGCCCTCTACCTCGCGAAGGACTGCTCGCTCGCCGAGATCAACCCGCTCGTCGTGACCCAGGACGGCCGTGTGATGGCGCTCGACGCCAAGCTGAACTTCGACGACAGCGCGCTCTTCCGCCACAAGGAGATCGTCGGGCTGCGCGACGTCCACGAGGAGGACCCGCTCGACGTGGAAGCGTCGAAGCACAGCCTGAACTACATCAAGCTCGACGGCAATGTCGGCTGCATGGTCAACGGCGCCGGCCTCGCCATGGCGACGATGGACATCATCAAGCTCGCGGGCGGCGAGCCGGCGAACTTCCTGGACGTGGGCGGCGGTGCCTCGCCCGAGCAGATCGAGAACGCTTTTCGGATCCTGTCCTCCGACCCGAGCGTGAAGGCCGTCTTCATCAACGTCTTTGGCGGCATCCTGCGCGTCGACCGGCTGGCGGAGGGCGTGATCGGCGCGGTGAAGAAGCTCGGGCTCCGACTCCCCGTCGTGCTGCGCGCGGAGGGCACCAACGTCGAGCAGGGCAAGAAGATGCTCGCGGAGTCGGGGCTGGCGCTCGTGATGGCGGAGGACATGGGTGACGGCGCGCGCAAGGTCGTCGAGCTGGCGCGGACAGCCGCATGAGCATTCTCGTCGACAAGGGGACGCGGGTGGTCGTGCAGGGGATCACCGGCCGCGAGGGCGCCTTCCACGCCGCCCGGTGCAAGGAGTACGGCACCGCCGTCGTCGGCGGCGTGACGCCGGGCAAGGGCGGGACGACGCACGAGGGGTTCCCGGTCTGGAACGCCGTCGCCGAGGCCGTGGCCAAGGAAGGCGCGACCTGCGCGCTCATCTTCGTGCCGCCCGCCGCCGCCGCCGACGCGATCATGGAGGCCGCGGCCGCCGGAGTCCCGCTCGTCGTCTGCATCACCGAGGGGATCCCTGTCGCCGACATGGTGCGCGCCAAGCACTTCGTCCAGGGAACGACGAGCCGTCTCATCGGCCCGAACTGCCCGGGCATCATCACGCCGGGCCAGGCGAAGATCGGCATCATGCCCGGGCACATCCACAAGCCCGGGCCGGTCGGCGTCGTCTCGCGCAGCGGCACGCTGACCTACGAAGTCGTCGGCCAGCTCACGGGGCGCGGGATCGGGCAGTCCACCTGCGTCGGCATCGGCGGTGACCCCGTCAACGGCACGTCGTTCATCGACGTGCTGCGGTTGTTCAACGAGGATCCGGAGACGCGCGCGATCATGATGATCGGCGAGATCGGCGGCACCGCTGAAGAGGAGGCCGCGGCCTTCATCAAGAGCCACGTGAAGAAGCCGGTCGTCGCCTTCATCTGCGGCCAGACGGCGCCGCCGGGCCGCCGCATGGGCCACGCCGGCGCAATCATCGCCGGCGGCAAGGGGACGGCCGCGGAGAAAATGAAGGCGCTCGAGGCCGCTCGAGCGACGCTCGTCAAGAGCCCGGCCGACATGGGCGCGACCGTGGCGAAGGTGCTCGGCTGAAGGAGGACGCGATGGCGCGGCGCAGCGGACGCGGGCTCATGGTCGCCGGGGCGATCGTGGCGATCGTCGGGCTCGGCAACGTGCTGGTGAAGACCGTGGAGATCCCCGGCTACTGGATGCCGTTCATCGTCGGCATCGCGCTGCTGGTCGCCGGGGTGATCATTCGGATGACCAGCGAGGATCGCGGATGAGAGAGCGCACGCTCGCCATCGTCAAGCCCGACGCGGTCGCCAAGGGCGTGTCGGGACAGATCGTCGCGAGGATCGAGGCGGCGGGGTTCACGATCCTCGCCGCGAAGATGATCCAGATGACCGACGCAGAGGCGCGCGGCTTCTACGCCGTCCACAAGGACAGGCCGTTCTACGGGAGCCTCTGCGCCTTCATGACGCAGGGGCCGTGCATCCCAATGGTCCTCGAGGGCGACAACGCCATCCAGCGCTGGCGAGATTTAATGGGGGCGACGAACCCGGCCAACGCCGCGCCGGGGACGATCCGCAGGGAGTTCGCGTCCTCGATCGAGGCCAACGCCGTCCACGGCTCGGACGCCCCCGCGACCGCCGCTTTCGAGATCGCCTGCTTCTTTTCGAGCCTGGAACTCTGCCCGCGATAGAGCCCGACCGCTACCCGGCCACGCTCGGCGCGCGCGAGCGCTGGTCCACGATCCTCGCCGTCGTCTTCAGCGTGGGGGTCCTGTCGGTCGCCGGGGCGGTCTTCGCCGTCAGGGGCGGCGACCCGCGCTGGCTCTTCGTGAGCCTGCCGTTCACGCTCATCGTGTTCTTCGTCGGCCGCTACGCGCCGACGGCGTATCGCCTGGCGGGCGACGGTGTACACGTCGAGCGTCGGGCGGGGCCGCGCGTGATTCCCTACCAGTCGATCCGCACGGCGGACCGCGAGCCTCGCCAGGTGCGGGGGCTCACGGTCTTCGGCTCGCGCGGTCTCTTCGGGCGCTTCGGGCACTTCTGGAACATGCCGCTCGGCCACTACCGTCTCTGGCTCAGCAACCCCGACGGCGTCGTGTGGCTCGCCACCACCGACGGCTGGGTCGGGCTATCGCCGGATCGCCCCGACGAGTTCGTTGCGCGGCTGCGCGAGCGGTTGCCCCGCGACAGCGGGCGTTAGCGTCGCTTCTTCCGCTCGCGCAGGTCGAGCGCGCCGGGCCGCCGGCGAGGATCTTCGCCCTTCGGGAAGATCTGGGTCTTCTGGACCTTCTGCGTCCCCGTCGTCGGCATCGCATCCACGAAGAGCACCCAGCCTGGCGCCTTGAAGTAGGCGAGGCGCTCCACGCACCAGGCGAGGAGCCGGTCGGCGAGCGCCCGGTCGCCGGCGATGCCCGCCATCGGCACGACGCACGCCATGACTTCCTCCTCGCGAACTTCATCGGGCACGGCGAGGACCGCGACCTGCGCGACATCCGGATGCGCCTGCAGTACGGCCTCGACCTCGGCGGCGGCGATGTTCTCGCCCGAGCGGCGGATGATGTTCTTCTTCCGGTCGACAAAGTACAGCGTGCCATGGACGTCCTGCCGCACGACGTCGCCGGTGTGGAACCAGCCGCCGCGCCACGCCTCTGCCGTCGCCTCGGGATTCTTCAGATATCCCGCGAAGAAGCCGTGACGCGGCCCCTCGGCACCGCCCCAGCGGACCAACAGCTCGCCCTCCTGCCCGCGCTCCACCTCGCGGTCCTTGTCGTCGACGACCCGCGCCTCGAAGCTCCCGAACGGCCGGCCGAAGGCGCGCGTCGTGACCTGGCGCGGCTCGACGGAGTCGGCGTAGATGCGCCCCGTCTCCGTCATCCCCCAGACCTCGATCAGCGGGAAGCCGAAGCGCGCCTCGAACGGCGCGTGGAGCTGGGGCTCGACGCCGGCGCCGAGCCCGAAGCGGACGCGATGGGCGCGGTCGTGCGGTGACGGCGGCTGGTTCATGAGGAGCGGCGGGACCACGCCGAGGTAGTGGATGATCGTCGCGCGCGTCGCGACGACGTCCGGCCACCAGCGCGTCGGGCTGAAGCGCTCGGGCATGATCAGGCAGTTCGCGGTGAGGATGCAACACGTCGCTGTCACCGCCTGGGCGTTCATGTGGAAGAGCGGCAGCGGGTTGAGGATCCGGTCCTCTCCGCGCCGGAAGGAGACGATCCCGCCCAGGGCGCGGTACCACGCGCCCGCGTTCAGATAGTAGAGGTTGGTCAGGACGCAGCCCTTCGGCCGTCCGGTCGTCCCCGAGGTATAGAGGAGGCTGCACTCGGTGTCGAGGCCGGGCGCGCCCGAGCACGGTGGCGGCCCCGGGCGCGGCAGCGAGGACGACGGGGCCTCGGCGTCCACGACAGGCAGGGGCTTCCGCCGCTCACGCGCCACGGCCTCGAGATCGCGCATGCGGCTCGCGATCACGACGGCGAGGTCGGCCTCGGAGTGCTCCATCTGGTAGAGCATCTCGTCGTGCCGGTAATCGGGATTGATCGGCACGATGCCGCAGCCGAGCGCGTTCAGCGCGAGAGAATGGAAGAAGAACTCCGGCCGGTTCTCGAGCAGGAGCGCCACGCGGTGGCCGTGGCCGTAGCCGGCGGCGGCGTAGCGCTCGCGGAGCGCCTCCGCGCGCTCCAGCGTCTGCCCGTAGGTGAACTCGACGCCGTCCGGATGGTACGCGCGGCCCGGCGCCGGCGGCGCGCAGAAGAACGCGTTGGCCGGGGCCTCGCGCGCCGTCGCTACGAACGCGTCCCAGACCGTCGTGGCAGGGACCGTCTTCATGGCGCGGATCATACATCGTTCCTGTAAACTTTCGCGGATGGCCGCGCCGCTTGCCGAGCGCTTCAATGCCGCGGATCTCTTCGTGGACCGTCACGTCGTCGAGGGGCGCGGGTCGCGTGTCGCCTTCCGCCACGCGGGCGCCTCGACGACCTACGGCGATCTTGCCGATGACCTCGCGCGCGCGGCGGGCGCCCTCGCGGCGCTCGGTGTGGAACCCGAGCAGCGCGTGCTGCTGGCGCTGGACGACTCGCCGCGGTTCGCCGCCGCGTTCTGGGGCATCGCGAAGCTCGGCGCCGTCGCCGTGCCGGTCAACACGCTGATGACGGCGGAGGAGTACGAGTTCCTCCTGGCCGACAGCCGGGCGCGCGTCGCGGTCGTCGAGGCCTCGGTGGCCCCGCGCGTCCTCGCCGTGCGCGAGCGGTGCCCGCATCTCAGAGAAGTGGTCGTCGCGGACCGGCTCGGCGACCTGCTGGCCCGCGCGACGCCGATGCGCGAGGCGGCACCGACGGTCGCGGACGACATCGTGTACTGGGGCTACACGTCGGGCTCGACGGGAAAGCCGAAGGCCGCCGTGCACTCCCACGCGGACTTCGTCGCCGCCGCCGATCTCGTCGGTGTCGGCGTCTTCGGCCTCGGACCCGACGACCGGACATTCTCGGCGTCGAAGATGTTCTTCGCCTTCGGCCTCGGCAACTCGCTCTACTTTCCGGCACGCGTCGGCGCATCGTCGGTGCTCGTGCTCGAGCGGATGGATGCGCACCGGGCGTTCGAGACCATCGCGGCCGAGCGCCCGACCGTCTTCTTCGCCGTGCCGACGCTGTACGCACGGATGCTCGCCGTGGACGACGCCGAGGCGAAGTACGATCTGACGTCGCTCCGCTTCTGCGTCTCCTCCGGCGAGGCGCTGCCGCCGGCGATCTTCGACGCGTGGGCCGACCGCTTCGGGCTCGAGCTGGTCGAGGTCGTCGGCTCGACGGAGGCGCTCCACGACTTCATCGCCAACCGGCCGGGCGAGGCGCGCCGGGGCAGCGCCGGGCGGGTCGTGCCGGGGTTCGAGGCGCGGATCGAGGACGATGCGGGCCGGCCGGTTCCGGACGGCACAGTCGGCCACCTCCTGATCAAGGGGCCGACGACGGCGCCGTACTACTGGAACCGTCGCGAGCGGACGCGCGCGACGATGCTCGGCGAGTGGCTCCGCACCGGCGACATGTTCGCGCGCGACGCGGACGGCTGGTTCACCTTCGCCGGACGCTCCGACGACATGCTCAAGGTCGCGGGCCAGTGGGTGGCGCCGGCGGAGGTCGAGGCGCTCCTCTGCGAGCATTCCGGCGTGCTCGAGGCGGGTGTCGTCGGCATCGAGGACGCGCACGGGCTCGTGCGACCGCGGGCCTTCGTCGTGCTCAAGGACGGCTGGAAACCGACCGAGGACGTCCGCCGGGCGATCCGTGACGTCGTCGCTCGGCGCGCGCCCGCCTACAAGGTACCGGCCGAGCTCGAGTTCGTCGCCGACCTGCCGAAGACCGCGACGGGCAAGGTCCAGCGCTTCCGCCTCCGGCAATCTCCGGTATGATGGACCGCCCGTGAGGATCAAGAAGCTCCTCATCGCGAACCGCGGCGAGATCGCCGTGCGCGTGATCCGCGCGTGCCGCGAACAGGGGATCGCGACCGTCGCCGTCTTCTCCGAAGCCGACCGTGAGGCGCTCCACGTGATGATGGCCGACGAGGCGTACCCGATCGGCCCGCCTCCGGCGACGGAGAGCTACCTCGTCATTCCCAGGCTGATCGAGACGGCGCGCCGCGCCGGCGCCGACGCGGTTCACCCCGGCTACGGCTTCCTCGCCGAGAACGCGGGGTTCGCCGAGGCGTGCCGGGACGGCGGCCTCGTGTGGGTGGGGCCTCCGCCGCACGCGATCGCCGCGATGGGCGACAAGATCGCCGCGCGGCGGATCGCGCGGGACCTCGGCGTGCCGATGGTTCCGGGCACGCTGGAGCCGGTCGCCGGCGATGAGGCGGCGCGCGCGGCGGCGCGCGAGCTCGGCTACCCGGTGATGCTCAAGGCGGCGCGCGGCGGCGGCGGCAAGGGCATGCGGCTGGTGCGCGACGAGCGCGAGCTCGCCGACGCGCTCCGGGGCGCGCGGTCCGAGGCACGGGCCGCGTTCGGCGACGCGTCGGTCTACCTCGAGCGCGCGGTGGCCGAGCCGCGGCACGTCGAGATCCAGGTCCTGGCCGACGCCCACGGCGCGGTCGTCCACCTGGGCGAGCGCGAGTGCTCCATCCAGCGGCGACACCAGAAGCTCGTGGAGGAGTGCCCGTCGCCGTGTGTCGACGCCGACCTCCGCGCCCGGATGGGCGACGCGGCGTGCCGGATCGCGCGCGCGGCGGGCTACGTCAACGCCGGCACCGTGGAATTCCTGGTGGACGCGAAGCGCGATTTCTACTTCCTCGAGATGAACACGCGGCTTCAAGTCGAGCACCCGGTGACGGAGATGGTGACGGGCATCGACCTCGTGCGCGAGCAGCTCCGCGTCGCCGCGGGTGAGCCGCTCGGATTCACGCAGGCCGACGTCGCCTGGCGCGGCTGGGCGATCGAGTGCCGGATCAACGCCGAAGACCCGTT
>JBOHQB010000542.1:0-6791 GCA_050731995.1 Candidatus Rokuibacteriota bacterium | reverse complement strand
GACCTTACGCACCGGCACGGCGAGCGCCGCGCGCCTTCGACAACGCTAGGGCCAACGGATTTCCTTAGTCGCCCCCGGCCCGGGCCCCCCTGTCTCGCTAGTCGGCCACCTCAGCCGCGATTTCCCGCCGGAACGTGATCCGGTCACCGTCGGCGTCCACCACCACGGTGTCGCCGTCGGCGAACTCGTGCTCGAGCAGCTTGAGCGCGAGCGGATCCTGCACCAGTCGCTGGATCGTCCGCTTGAGCGGCCGCGCGCCGAAGGTCGGATCGTAGCCCTCCCGGCCGAGTAGTGCCTTGGCCGCGGCGGTCACCTCGAGCGCGATCCGCCGCGCCTCCAGGCGCTTCGCGAGGTGGCCGAGCTGGATCTCGACGATCCGCGCGAGCTCCTCGCGGCCGAGCGACGAGAAGATCACGACCTCGTCGATCCGGTTCAGGAACTCCGGCCGGAGCGTGTCGCGCAGCTCCTGCATCAGCAGCGGCCGCACCTTTGCCGGGTCCGTGTACTCCCGGAAGAGGTGGCTGCCGAGGTTCGACGTCATGATGACGACGGTGTTGCGGAAGTCCACCGTGCGTCCGTGGCCGTCCGTGAGCCGGCCGTCGTCGAGCAGCTGCAGAAGCACATTGAAGACATCTGCGTGTGCTTTCTCGATTTCATCGAACAGGACCACGGAGTACGGACGCCGGCGGACTGCCTCTGTCAGCTGGCCGCCCTCGTCGTAGCCGATATACCCTGGCGGAGCGCCGATGAGACGCGCCACCGTGTGCTTTTCCATGTACTCCGACATGTCGAGGCGGATCATCGCGCGCTCGTCGTCGAACATGAACTCGGCGAGCGCCCGCGCGAGCTCGGTCTTGCCGACGCCGGTGGGGCCGAGGAAGAGGAACGAGCCGATCGGCCGGTTCGGATCCGAGAGCCCCGCGCGGCCGCGTCGGACGGCGTTGGACACGGCGCGGATCGCGTCCTCCTGGCCCACCACACGCCGGCCGAGCCGCTCCTCCATCTTGACGAGCTTCTGCACCTCGCCCTCGAGCAGGCGCGTGACCGGGATCCCGGTCCACTTCGCCACGGTTTCGGCGATGTCCTCCTCGTCCACCTCGTTGCGCACCATGGGCCCGCTCTCGTCGGCGTGCGCGATGCGAGCCTCGAGGTCGGCACGCTCCTTCTCGAGCCGGGGCAGCGTGCTGTGCTGGATCTCGGCCGCCCGCGTCCAGTCCGACGCGCGTTGCGCCTCGCCGAGCGCGTGCTGGGCGGATTCGATCTCGGCCTTCACCTTCGACAGGCGGTCCATACCGCCCTTCTCGGCCTGCCAGCGGGCGCGCAGCGCGTCCGCGCGCTCCTTGAGCTGCGACAGCTCGCCGTCGATCCGCTCGAGCCGCTCGCGCGACGCCGGGTCGTCCTGGTCGCGGGCCACGGACACCCGGTCGATCTCGAGCTGCATGATCCGGCGCTCCACGTCGTCGAGCGACTGCGGCTTCGACTCCATCTGCATCCGGATGCGCGCCGCCGCCTCGTCGACCAGGTCGATCGCCTTGTCGGGCAGGAAGCGGTCGGCGATGTAGCGGTGCGAAAGCACGGCCGCGGCCACGAGCGCGGCGTCCTTGATCTTGATGTTGTGGTGCTGCTCGTACTTCGGCTTGAGGCCGCGGAGGATCGAGATCGTGTCCTCGACGCTCGGCTCGCGCACCATCACGGGCTGGAAGCGCCGCTCCAGCGCGGGATCCTTCTCGACGTGCTTGCGGTACTCGTCGAGCGTCGTCGCGCCCACGCAGCGCAGCTCGCCGCGCGCGAGCGCGGGCTTGAGCATGTTGGCGGCGTCCACCGCGCCCTCCGCGGCGCCGGCGCCGACGAGCGTGTGGAGCTCGTCGATGAAGCAGACGATCTTGCCCTCGGACTCGGTGATCTCCTTGAGCACGGCCTTCAGCCGGTCCTCGAATTCTCCCCGGTACTTCGAGCCCGCGACCATCGCGCCGATGTCGAGGGCGACGAGGCGCTTGTCCTTCAGCCCTTCGGGCACGTCGCCGGCGATGATGCGCTGCGCGAGCCCCTCGACGATCGCGGTCTTGCCCACGCCGGGCTCGCCGATGAGCACGGGGTTGTTCTTGGTGCGCCGCGAGAGGACCTGGATGACGCGCCGGATCTCCTCGTCGCGGCCGATCACCGGATCGAGCTTGCCCCGGCGGGCGAGCTCGGTCAGGTCCTTCGAGTAGCGCTGGAGCGCCTGGTACTTGTCCTCGGGATTCTGGTCGGTCACGCGCTGCGTGCCGCGCACGTCCACCAGGGCCTTGTAGATCGCGTCGGGGGTGGCGCCCGCGGCGTTGAGCGCGCGCGCGGCGGCGCCGCCGCGCTCCTGGGCGAGCGCGACGAGCATGTGCTCCGTGGAGACGTACTCGTCCTTGAGCCGCTCGGCCTCGCGCTGCGCGCGATCGAGCACCTGGCGGAGCCGGTCGCTGAGGTACTGCTGGCCGCCGCCGCTCACCTTGGGCGCCCGGCCGAGCTCGGCGTCGAGCGCCGCCCGGATCGTCTCGGACGACGTACCGAGCTTGGCGAGGATCGGTCCGACGACGCCCTCGGCCTGCCCGAGCAGCGCCGTGAGCAGGTGCTCCGGCTCGATTGCCTGATGTCCGTGCTGGTCGGCCAGCGTCTGCGCCGACTGCAGCGCTTCCTGAGCCTTGATCGTGAACTTGTCCAGTCTCATCGCCTTACCCCTGCGGATACCCGCGCGGTGAATCGCTCCGAAGAGCACGAAGCTTTTCGTACAGCTCCTTCTCGGCGGCCGTAAGCTCCGATGGCATCACGATCCTGACCGCCACCAGCTCGTCGCCCGCACCGCCACCCTTGAGGCGCGGCATCCCGTAGCCGGGCAGCCGGAACGTCCGGCCGCTCGACGTGGCGGGCGGGATCTTCATCGATACCTTGCCCTTCAGCGTGGGCACTTCGAGCGTGGCGCCGAGCGCCGCCTCCGGGGCCGTGATCGGCAGGGTCGTGTGGAGGTCGTCGCCCCTCCGCTCGAACGTCGGGTGCAGGGCCACGCTGACGACGAGATACAGGTCGCCGCGCCCTCCGGCACCCTTCGCGCCTTCGCCCGAGACGCGGACCTTCTGGCCGCTCCTGACGCCGGCCGGGATCTTCACGTCCAGCTCGTGCTGCACGCGCTGCCAGCCGCCTCCGCCGCACGCGGCGCAGGGCTTCCCATCGACGTTGCCGGCGCCCTGGCACCGACCGCACGGCTCTTCCAGCTCGATTGCGAGCTTGCGCCGCGTGCCCGCGAACGCCTCCTCGAGCGAGATCTCGACGCCGGCCTGCACGTCCTGGCCACGGCCGCTGCGCCCGGAGCCGCGCTGGAAGATGCCGCCGAACACGTCCTCGAAGTCGCCGCGCGCTCGGCCCCGTCCCGCGCGCCCGCCCGTGCGCGATCCGCCGAGGTCGCCGAAGATCGTCCGGAAGAACTCGGAGAAGTCGCCCGCGTCCCCGTAATCCGCCCGGAAGCCGCCGGGCTGGGCGCCCGCACCCTGCGGCTGCGCATACCGCTGCCAGTCGGGGCCGAGCGTGTCGTAGCGGCGGCGCTTCTCGGGGTCGGAGAGAACCTCGTAGGCCTCGCTGATCTCCTTGAATCGGTCGCCGGCGTCCTTGGTCTTGGCAACGTCCGGGTGGTGCTGGCGGGCCAGTTTCCGATAGGCCGACTTGATCGTCTTCTCGTCGGCCTTCCGGGAGACACCCAGGATCGTGTAGTAGTCCTTGTATTCAACGGCCATGGGCAAAACCTACAAAGAGTATAGCAGATGATATTAGCGGCTCGCGCTCATGCCAATCCTCAGGACACAGCCAAATTGCGGAGTAAGTCTGCGGAGTTGGACCTCTAGCCCCTCCCAACCGTAAAGGCCACCCAGAGCGACATCGACCCGCGCTGGAGGAGAACGGTCAGGCGGTCCCCATCCTTGATGTCGCGCGTGATCCGCTCGTAGTCCGGGAGCGCGCGGACGCGCTGATTGTTGATCTGGCGGATCACATCGCCGCGCTGGATGCCCGCCTCGGCGGCGGCGCTCCCGTCTTCGACACGCGCAACGATGACGCCCTCGCCCGTCTTGAGGTTCAGCTGCCGGGCGATCTCGGGGGTGATCGGGCGCACCTCCATTCCCAACGCCGGTGTGGGGCCGCCGCGCCCGCCGCCCACCCGCGGGGCCGTCTCGTCCGGCGCCTCGGCCACCCGCACCTCGACGGTGCGCTCGGTCTGCTCCCGCCACACTTTGAGAGTGACGCCGGCGCCGGGCGAGGTGAGGCCCACGGCGCGCTGCAGGTCTTGGGGGCCTTCCATCTTTTTGCCGTCGAACTCGAGCAGGATGTCGCCGGGCCGGAGCCCCGCCCTGGCGGCCGGGCTGTCGGCGATGACGTCGGAGACCAGGACGCCCTTGGGCTCCTTGGCGCCGAACGAGCGCGCGAGCTCCGGCGTGAGCGGCTGGATCGAGACGCCGAGCCAGCCGCGGCTGACCTTGCCCTTCGTCTGCAGCTCGACGTAGATCTTGCGCGCGAGGTTCGAGGGGATCGCGAAGCCGATGCCCTGGCCCGTGGCGATGATCGCCGAGTTGATCCCGATCACCTCGGCCTGCATGTTCACCAGCGGCCCGCCCGAGTTGCCGGGGTTGATCGCCGCGTCGGTCTGGAGGAAGTCGTCGAACGGACCGTGCCCGATCTGGCGGGCCTTGGCGCTGATGATGCCGGCGGTGACCGTCTGCTGCAGGCCGAAGGGCGAGCCGATCGCGAGCACCCAGTCGCCGACCTGCATGCGGTCCGAGTCGCCGAGGCGCGCGGCACGGAAGGTGCCCTTGCCCTCGTCGAGCCGCAGGACGGCCAGGTCCGTCTTCTTGTCGAGGCCGATCACCTTCGCCTTGTGCTTGCTGCCGTCGAGGGTCACGACTTCGATGTCCGTCGCGCGCTCCACAACGTGGGCGTTCGTCAGCGCGATGCCCGTGGGGTCGACGATGACGCCCGAGCCGAGGCTCCGCTGGGGGATGCGCTCCGGCGGCTCGCCGAAGAAGCGGCGGAAGAACTCCTCGCCGAAGAACTCCTCGAACGGCGTGCGGCCGGGAGCGGCGCCGCGCCCGAGCGTGGTGATGTTGATCACCGAGGGCTTGATCGTCTCGGCGACCTTCGCGAAGGTGCCGCTCTGCGCGAGCGGCATCTGGGCGGGGATGATCGGCGCCTGGACCGGGGAGACCTGCGCCGGGAGCCCCGTCCGGCCCGTCTCGGTCCGGCCCGTCGTGAGCGTGGCGAGCGTCCAGCCGAGGGCCAGGCTGAGCGCGATCAGGAGGGCGAGCGAGCTTTGCTTCAGGTGCATCGAGAGGCCTCCGTCATGTCTCGCCGGCGAGCAGCCGCTTCAGCCGCTCGCCCTCGAGCGTTTCCACCCGCTTCAGCTCCGCGGCGGCCGCGACCAGCGCGGCCTTCCGCGTCGTGAGCACCCCGCGGACGCGATCGTGCGTGCGATCGAGGATCGCGTGCACCTCCTCGTCGATCGTGCGCGCCGTGGCCTCGCTGTACTCCCGCTCGGAGCCGAGGCCGACGCCCTTCAGGAACAGGGACTCGCGCGCGCCGTACGCGACCAGGCCGAGCCGGTCGGACATCCCGTAGCGCATGACCATCATCCGCGCCAGGTCGGTCGCCCGCTCGAGATCGTTGTGCGCGCCCGTCGAGACCTCGCCGTAGACGAGCTCCTCGGCCACGCGGCCGCCCAGCAGGACCGCGATGCGGTCCTCGAGCTCGCTGCGCGTCAGCAGAAAGCGGTCCTCGGTCGGCAGCTGGTACGTCATGCCCAGCGCCGCGATGCCGCGCGGGATGATCGTGACCTTGTGGACGGGGTCGGCGTGGGCGACCGACGTGGCGACGAGCGCGTGCCCCATCTCGTGGTGGGCGACGATGTCGCGCTCCTTCTCCGAGAGGACGCGGCTCTTCTTCTCGAGTCCGGCGACCATCCGGTCGATCGCCTCCTCGAAATCGGCCATGTGGACGGCGTCCTTTTCCTTTCGGGCCGCGAGCAGCGCGGCCTCGTTCACGATGTTCGCGAGGTCCGCCCCGGCGAAGCCCGGCGTGCGCGCGGCGATCACCGTGAGGTCCACGTCGGTCGCCAGCACGACGCTGCGCGCGTGCAGGCGGAGGATCGCCTCGCGCCCGCGGACGTCGGGCTTGTCGACGACGACCTGGCGGTCGAAGCGGCCCGGGCGCAGCAGCGCCGCGTCGAGCACCTCGGGACGGTTCGTCGCCGCCATGATGATGACGCCCTTGGAGGAGTCGAAGCCGTCCATCTCGGCGAGGAGCTGGTTCAGCGTCTGCTCACGCTCGTCGTGGCCGCCGACGAATCCGGAGGCGCCCGCGCGCGACTTGCCGATCGCGTCGAGCTCGTCGATGAAGATGATGCAGGGGGCCTTGTCCTTCGCCTGCTCGAAGAGGTCGCGCACGCGCGCGGCACCTACGCCGACGAACATCTCCACGAACTCCGACCCCGAGAGCGTGAAGAAGGGCACGTCGGCCTCGCCCGCCACCGCGCGCGCCAGCAGCGTCTTGCCCGTACCCGGCGGGCCGATGAGCAGCACGCCCTTGGGGATCCGCCCGCCGAGGCGCTGGTACTTGCGCGGGTTCTTCAGGAAGTCCACGATCTCGATGAGCTCCGCCTTGGCCTCGTCCACGCCGGCGACGTCGCCGAAGGACGTCTTCAGCTCCTTGCGGTCGAGGATCTTGTGCTTGGAGCGTCCGAACGACAGGGCCTGCGTCGGGCCGCCGCCGACGCGGCGCATCAGCAG
>JBOHQB010000541.1:0-5336 GCA_050731995.1 Candidatus Rokuibacteriota bacterium | reverse complement strand
GTCCATCCCCGAGGACGTGGCGTTCGCGGAATCGCGCATCCGGGCCGAGACGATTGCGGCCGAGGACGTGCTGCACGACCTCGGGGCCATCAGCATGATGTCGTCCGACTCGCAGGCCATGGGCCGGATCGGCGAGGTGATCATCCGCACCTGGCAGACGGCCGACAAGATGAAGCGCCAGCGCGGCCCGCTACCGGGCGAAACCGCCGGCGACGATAACCTGCGCGTCAAGCGCTACATCGCCAAGTACACGATCAATCCCGCGATCGCGCACGGTCTCTCGACGCACGTCGGCTCGCTCGAGGTCGGCAAGCTCGCCGATCTCGTGCTCTGGCGTCCGGCCTTCTTCGGTGTCAAGCCGGAGATGGTGGTCAAGGGCGGGCTCATCGCGTGGGCGGCCATGGGCGATCCGAACGCGTCGATCCCCACGCCCCAGCCCGTGCTCTATCGCCCGATGTTCGGCGCGCTCGGCCGCGCGCGCGCGGCGACCTCGCTCACGTTCGTGTCGCGGGCCGCCCTGGCGGCCGGCGTGCCGGAGCGGCTCGGGCTCGCGCGGCGCGCCGTGGCCGTGAGCCGCTGCCGCGCCATCGGCAAGCGCGACATGGTGCACAACGACGCGTTGCCGCGCATCGAGGTCGACCCGGAGACGTACGAGGTCCGCGCCGACGGCGAGCGTCTCGCGTGCGAGCCGGCGCGGGTGTTGCCGATGGCGCAGCGCTATTTCCTCTTCTGACGCGTGCTAGCATGGCTACCGGCGTGAGAGCGCGGATCGGCGTCGTCGGCGACTTCCAGCCGGAGAACGTGACCCACCGGTTCACCAACGAGGCGCTCGAGCACCTGGCGCTCGACTTCGACTGGGTGCCGACGGAGTCCATGGGCGCCCGTCCCGAGGCGCGGCTCGCCGCCTACGACGGCCTGTGGATCGCGCCGGCGAGCCCGTACCGCAGCATGGACGGTGCGCTCGAGGCGATCCGCCACGCGCGTGAGCGCGGGGTTCCCCTGGTCGGGACCTGAGGCGGCTTCCAGCACGCGATCGTCGAGTTCGCGCGCAACGTTCTCGGGTTCCGGGACGCCGAGCATGCCGAGACGAGCCCCGACGCAGAGCGGCTCGTGATCACGCCGCTGGCGTGCTCGCTCGTCGGCCAGACCCACCGCGTGAGGCTCGTCCCGGGCACGCTGGCCGGACACCTCTACGGCGTGGCCGAGACGGAGGAGGACTACTACTGCAACTACGGCGTCAATCCCGACTACCTCCGGCGTCTCGAGGACGGTGGGCTCCGCGTCAGCGGCGTCGGCGCCGAGGGCGAGATCCGCATCGTCGAGCTCCACGGTCATCCGTTCTTCGTCGGCACGCTCTTCCTGCCGCAGACCCGCTCGCGTCCTGGCGCGCCCCATCCGCTGCTGGCGGGCTACGCGGACGTCGTTCGCGCCCGTCGTGCCGCCGCCGGGGTCGCCCGGTGAGCGCGGTCGAGGCGCCGGTCGTCACGGTGCCGCACGTCCACGTGTCCGACGCGGATCTCGCGGGGCTCGAGCGCGATCTGCTCGTGCTGACCGCCGAGGAGCGGCGCTGGGGACGGCGTCGCGTCACGACACGCGCCGGCCGCACGCTCGCGCTCGCGCTGCCCACGGGAAGCCAGCTGATCCCGGGCGAGGTGCTGTACGTGGGCGCCGGCTGGTACGTGGCGATCGAGGCGGCGCCGGAACCGGTGCTCGCCGTCACGCCGCGGTCGCCCGAGGAAGCCCTGCGGATCGCGTTCGAGGTCGGCAACCGGCACTTCACGCTGGCGTTGGAGGGCGAGCGACTCCTGGTGCCCGACGACCCGGCGATGGATCAGCTGCTGACGCGGCTGGGGGTCGCGTTCCGACGCGAGCAGACGCGCTTCGTGCCGATCGGCGCCGGCCACCGCCACGATCACGACGGAGACCCCCATGCCCATTGACGACGGCACGCTGACGCTCTGGCAGTTCGCCGACGGGCTCTTTCCCGCCGGCGGATTCGCCCACTCGTTCGGTCTCGAGACGTACGCGCAGCAGGGCCGCGTCCGCGACCGCGCGTCGCTCGAGGCCTTCGTGGTCGCGCACCTCGAGGGGGCGGCCGGGCCGTGCGACGCCGTCGCGGCGGCGACGGCGGCCCGCCTGGCCGTCGCCGGTGACGCGGAGGGGCTGTGCGCGCTCGACGCGCGCCTCGACGCGATGAAGTGCGTGCCGGAGTTCCGGACCGCGAGCGTGCAGATGGGACGGCAGACGCTGCGTGTCGCGGCGGCGCTGGACGATGACGCGTTTCTTCGCGCCCTCGAGCGGGCCGTGGACGACGGCCGCACGCCGGGTCACCACGCCGTCGTCTTTGGGGCCGCGACAGGGCGTGGCGGGGCCGATCCCGAGCGCGCGGCGGCGGCCTACCTCCATTCGACCTGCGTGCTGCTGATCGGGGCGGGTCTCCGCCTGATCCAGCTCGGCCAGCTCGATGGCCAGCGCGTCCTCGCGGCGATGCGACCACGGATCGCGCGTCTCGCGGCGGCCGCGTCGGCGGCCGGGCCGCTCGACATGTGGAGCTTCACGCCGGCGCTCGAGATCGCCGGCCTCGTCCACGCCACTCTCGACATGAGGTTGTTCAGGTCATGAGCCAGATGCCAGATCCCAGACTCGCCTCGTCGGAGGCACCGCCTCGGCTCGCACGACCCATTGAAGGGCTCGTCTCGGCGGAGGCACCGCCTCGACTCGCACTGCCACGCCCTCTGAAGATCGGCATCGGGGGTCCCGTCGGCTCGGGCAAGACCGCGCTGGCCGAGGCGCTCTGCCTCCGACTGCGCGGCGTGGTCGACATGGCGGTCATCACGAACGACATCTACACGAAGGAGGACGCCGAGTTCCTCGTGCGGCGCGGCGCGCTGCCGGCGGAGCGCGTCGTCGGCGTCGAAACGGGCGGCTGCCCGCACACGGCGATCCGGGAGGACGCGTCGGTCAACCTCGAGGCCATTCGCGGTCTGCTGAAGACGTTCCCGGACCTCGAGCTCCTCATCGTCGAGAGCGGGGGCGACAACCTGGCGGCGACCTTCAGCCCGGAGCTCGTGGACGCGACGATCTACGTCATCGACGTGGCCGAGGGCGAGAAGATCCCGCGCAAGGGCGGGCCGGGCATCACACGGTCGGACCTGCTCGTCATCAACAAGATCGACCTGGCGCCGCACGTGGGCGCGGACCTCTCGGTGATGGATCGCGACGCGCGTCGCATGCGCGGCGGGCGCCCCTTCGTGTTCACCAATCTGAAGACGGGCGAGGGGGCGGATGCGGTGCTCGCCTGGATCCGCCACGAGCTGCTGCTGACGCCCGCGTGAGTGCCGCGGCCGCGCGCGTCGGGCGCGACGGGGCGCTGTCGCTCGCGTTCCGCCGGCGCGGCACGGCGACGATCCTCGCCGCGTCGCGCTCGATCCTGCCGCTGCAAGTCCTGGCCCCGCTCGCGCTCGCGGACGCGGCCGCCGTCGTCTCGATCCTGAATCCGACGGGCGGCGTCGTCGGCGGCGACCGCTTCGCGATCGACGTGGACGTGGGGCCCGGCGCCGCCGCCTGCCTGACGACTCCGTCGGCGAATCGGATCTACCGCGCCGCGGCCGAGCCCGCCGAGCAGGCCGTGCGGCTCACGCTCGGGCCCGGCGCGAGCCTCGAGTGGGTGCCGGACCACGGGATCCCGTTCGCCGGCGCGGCCTTCCGGCAGACGATCGACGCCGAGGTGGGCGAGGGCGCCAGGCTCGTGCTCGTCGACGCCTGGGCCGCGGGCCGCGTCGCGCGGAACGAGGCGTGGCGCTTCGAGCTGCTCGACAGCGCGCTCACCGCGCGCGACGACGCCGGGCTCCTCGTCCACGACCGGTTCGTCCTGCCCGCCGCCGTGTCGCCGACGGTACTCGGCCTCGCCGAGGCGTGGCCGTACTTCGCGACCGTGGTCGTGATCGCGGACGAGGGTGTCGGGCGCTTCGGCGACGCGCTCGAGGACGCCGCGCCGGCGTGGACCGGCGCCGTCACGGGGCTCGCGACGCTGCCGCGCCGAGGCGCGCTCGTGCGCTGCCTCGCCGACTCGGCGCCGGCGCTCGCGACGGCGCTGGACGGGATCTGGACGCTCGCACGCCTCGAAATCCTGAAGCGCCCCCCGCTGGCGCTCCGCAAGCCGTAGCGCGCCGTCGGCGCCGTCAGAAGTCGGTGTCGGACTCCGCCGGCGCGGCACCGCGGGCGTACTGCCTCCGGTGCTGCCAGAGCGCCAGGAGAACCGAGGCGACCGACAGGGCGAGGAGGGCGCCCGAGATCGGCCGGGTAAGGAAGAGCCACGGGTCGCCGTCGGTCATGAGGGCGCGGACCAGGTTCACTTCGATCTGGTCGCCCAGGATCACGCCGAGGATCAACGGCGCAAGCGGAAAGCCGAACTTCACGAGCAGGTAACCCAACAGGCCGAAGAGCAGCAGCGCGTAGACGTTCTCCATCACGTTGTTCAGGGCGTAGGCGCCGATCACGCACAGCACGAGCACGACCGGGATCAGCATCGCCTTCGGCACGCGCACCACCCGGAGGTACACGCGCGTGAGGAGCCACTGGAGCACCATCATGACCGGATGGGCCAGGATGTACGCGGCGAAGATGCCGTACGCGACGCGCGGCTCCTGCGTCATGAAGAGCGGTCCCGGCTGGATGCCGTGGATGATCATGGCGCCCAGCATCACCGCGGTGACCGCGTCGCCGGGGATGCCGAAGGCCATGATCGTCACGAGCGAGCCGGCGACGTTGGCATTGTTGGAGGCCTCCGACGCGATGATTCCCTCGGGCACGCCGGTGCCGAATTTGTCCGGGTGTTTCGAGAACTTCTTGGCCTGGTCGTAGGCCATCACGCTGGCCGCGCTGCCGCCGATCGCCGGCAGCACGCCGATGAGGAGCCCGATGATCGTGGACCACAACAACAAGAAAGGCCGGCTCAGGATCTCCCAGACGATCCTCCAGTGCGAGACGGCGAGGCTCGGCGTCTCCACCGCGTCGGGGCGGCGGCCGGCGCCGATCTTCTCGAGGTCGCCCATGACCTGGGCGAAGGCGAAGACGCCGATGAGGATCGGCAGGAACTGGAATCCCGAGCGCAGGAAGTCCACACCGAAGTCGAACCGGGGCACCGCCATGATGGGATCGGTGCCGATGACAGTGACGACCAGGCCGAGCCCGCCGGACAGGAACCCCTTGAGGAGCGACTGCTCGGTGAGGCCGGCCACCATCGACAGCGCGAAGACGAAGAGCCAGAAGTACTCCCCCGGTCCGAACTGGCGCGCGAAGCGCGCGAGCGGCACCGTCGCGCCGAGGAGGAAGAC
>JBOHQB010000540.1:0-18852 GCA_050731995.1 Candidatus Rokuibacteriota bacterium | reverse complement strand
CGTCGTAGGCCGCCAGCACCTCGGCGTCGCCGCCGGCGCGCTCGCCGTCGGGCAGGACGGCCAGGCGCAGGCCGGCGACGCCGCGGCGCAGGGTGGGCAGCGGATCGGCCGGCGTCCACGCGAGCGTCGCCGGATCGCGCGGGTCGGGACCGTTGAGCACGCGGAAGATCAGCGCGGCGTCCTCGACCGAGCGGGCCATCGGCCCCGGCGTGTCGAGCGTGAACGACAGCGGCAGGACACCGTGCGTGCTGATGCGGCCGGCGGTCACCTTGAGGCCGACGACGCCGCACCACGCGGCGGGCAGCCGCACGGAGCCGCCGGTGTCGGTGCCGATCGCGACCGGCGCCAGGCCCGCGGCGACGGCCACGGCCGAGCCGCTGGAGGAGCCGCCAGGCGTGCGGTGCACGGAGAGATCCCACGGGTTCCACGGCGTGCCGAGGTGCGTGTTGGTGCCGAAGGAGCCCATCGCGAATTCCACGGTGTGCGTCTTGCCCAGCACGATCATGCCGCTCGCGATGAGCCGCTCGGCGAGCGTGGCCGTCACCGACGACACGCGGTCGATCCAGACCTTGGAGCCGCCGGTCGTCACGCGGCCCTCGAGGTCGATGAGATCCTTGAGCGCGACGGGAACGCCGTGAAGCGGGCCGATGCGATGGCCGCTCTTGATCGCGCGGTCGGCGGCCTCGGCGGCCAGGCGCGCCTCCGCCTCGTAGACGGCGATGAAGGCGTGGAGCGCGGGATCGCGACGGCGGATGCGCGCGAGCAGCGCGTCCATCACATCCACGGGCGAGAGTGCGCGCGTCTCGAAGGCGCGCGAAAGCGCCGCGACGCCGGCCCAGACGGGATCGAGCGTGCTCATGAGTCGCCCGTGTCCTTGAGGTTCTTGTAGGCGGCCTTGCCCGCGAGCCACTTCTCCTTGGCCGCCTCGTCGAGGAACGGCTGCTCTGTCGTGAGCACCTTGTCCTTCCAGGCGGTGTCCTTCGACCACTCGTAGGGCGACTGGACGATCGCGCGCGCCGCGGTGGCCGTCTCGAGCAGCTCGAGCCCGAGATCGAGAATATGCCGCTGCGAGGCCGGATCGAACGGCCGCCCCGTCGGGTTGCCGAGCGGGAAATCGGTGAAGACGAAGCGCGGGACGCCGCAGTGCTCGACGATGTCGCGGGCGCAGCCAAAGATCACGGTCGGCACGCCCTGCGCTTCGAGGTAACGGGCGACCAGACTCACGGTCTGGTGGCAGACGGGTCAGACGGCGGTGAGGACCGCGACGTCCACACGGTCCTCGCGGAGCTGAGCGAGGATCTGCGGCCCGTCGACGGTGAGCGTGCGGCGCTGGCTGTACTGCGACTGCACCACCTGGAACCGCGGCGTCAGCCCGCCGATCCGCCGCGCGTCGACGAGATCGCGCAGGTGCGTGAGCGGCAGGTACGCGTCGACGTCCTCGAGCGTGGTCGCGAAGCGGTCGTAGGAGGCTTTGCGACTGCAGAGATCCTTCACCGGCGTGTCCATCGGCAATGAATACGTCGGCCGCGTCGGGTCCTGCTCGACATGCGCCAGCTCGGCCTCGCGCCCGCGGATCACCATCTCGCTCGTCGTGACGAGCCCGACGCGGGACTCGGCGAGAGGCTTGGCGAGCGGAGCGAACGGCACCTCGTCGAAGTGCGCCCACTGGTAGGGCTTCGCGTAGCCCTCGCCGCGGTAGTACGCGCGCGTCTTGTCGATGTAGCGGACGTGGGTCATCACCTGCTCTCCGTAGGCTCCGCCCTCCGCTCAGTTCCGCCGGCCGGTGAAGCGCAGCAGCATCAGGAACAGGTTGATGAAGTCGAGGTAGAGCGAGAGCGCCCCGACGATCGCGTAGCTCCCCGCCTGGCCCTCGGGCAGCGCCAGCGCCATCTGCTTCAGCCGCTGGGCGTCGTACGCCGTAAGCCCGGTGAAGACGATCACGCCCACCACCGAGATCAGGAACTGGAGCGCGTCGTTGTGCCAGAAGAGCCCCACGATCGAGCAGAGGATGAGGCCGACCAGGCCCATCATGAAGAACTGCCCGGCGCCGGCCAGGCTCCGCTTCGTCGTCGAGCCGAAGAGGGCGAGCGCGCCGAACATGCCGGCCGTGACCACGAACGTCGTCGTGACCGATTCGCCCGTGTAGGCGAGCAGGATGACGGACAGGGTCGCCCCGTTCAGCCCGGAGTAGAGCGCGAAGAGGCCGGAGGCGGTGGACGGCGCGAGGGTGGCCGCGCGCGACGACAGGAAGAAGACCAGGCCCAGCTCCGCGAGGATCAGGGCGAAGAACACGATGCGGTTGCCCACCAGCACGCGGAGGATCTCGGGCGAGCCCGCGACGACAAACGCGACGACCGCGGTGATGCCGAGGCCGATGGCCATCCAGCCGTAGACCTTCCAGAGGAAGCCGGAGATTCGTTCGGCGGTCTGTGTCGCTGTCAATGCGTCCATGGCGTCTTCCCTCCTCCGTCCATTGTACCCGGTCAGTCGTTCGGCGCCGGCAGGGCCTCCACGCGCCCCGAGCTCTGGCGGGCGCGCTCGTTCTGCTCCGCGCGGACGCGGCGCATGAGCGGGATCAGCGGCAGGACCGCGAGAAAGACGATCGAGATCAGCCAGAAGTCGTCGGCGTAGGCCATCACCTGCGCCTGCTCGATCGTGTTCCGGTAGAGCATCGCCATTGCCTGACGGGAGGACGTGGCGGCGTCCGCGCCCTGGCGCGCGAAGTGATCGGTCCATTCCTTGAGCCGTTGCGCCGTGTCGAGGCTCCAGACGTTCACGTGCGCGATCAGCGTCGTCTGGTGCGCCTGGCTGCGGCGCACCAGGAGCGAGGTGGCTATCGCGACGCCGACACTACCGCCGATGTTGCGGACCACGTTGTAGGCCGCGGTGGCGTTGCCGAGGCGCTCGAGCCGGATCGTCGCGAGCGTCAGCGTCTGGAGCGGCGGGAAGATGAAGCCCATCGCGAATCCCTGGAGGAAGCGCGGCCAGGCGAGGCTCCAGTAGTCCATGCCGAGCGTCAGGTTCGTCATGAGCACCGCCGCGAAGGCGTTCAGGAGGCAGCCGCCGGCCAGCATGATCCGCTGGTCCATGCGCGCCACGAGCCGCCCCGAGATCATCAGCGCCACCATCGTGCCGAAGCCGCCGGGCGCCAGCACGAGCCCGGCGTTCCACGCGTCGTACGCCAGCATCTTCTGCGTGTAGAGCGCGACCAGCAGCATGCTCGAGTTGAACCCGAGGCCGACCAGCGCGATGCAGATCGTGCCGACGGCGAAGTTCCGGTCGTGGAAGACGCTCAGGTCGAGGATCGGCTCGGTGGACGTCAGCTCGCGGATCACGAAGGCGACGAGTGCGCACGCCGCGAGAACGAACAGCGCCACGATGAGATTCGAATCGAACCAGTCCTCCTTCTCCCCGAGGTCGAGCCCGAGCTGGAGCATGCCGAATCCGGCCACCATGAGGACGAGCCCCGACAGGTCGATCCCGCGCGGCTTCCGCGCGAAGGGCGAGTCGAAGAGGAACGCGCTGACCATCAGGAAGCCGACGAAGCCGATGGGGAGGTTGATGTAGAAGATCCAGCGCCAGGACCAGTTGTCCGCCATCCAGCCGCCGACGGTGGGGCCGAGGATCGGCGCCATCATGATGCCCATCCCCCACACCGCCATGGCCGTGCCGCGCTGCCGCAGCGGAAAGATCTCCCACATGATCGCCTGCGCCATCGGGATGACGGGCCCGCCGCCGAGCCCCTGGAGCACCCGCATCGCCACGAGGAACTCGAGATTCGGCGCGATCCCCGAGAGGAACGAGCTGGCGGCGAAGAGCACCGTGCAGATCAGGAAGAAGCGCCGGCGTCCGAAGCGGGCGGAGAGCCAGCCCGTCGCCGGGATGGCGACCGCGTTGGCGGCGAGAAACGAGGTGATGACCCAGGACATCTCCTCGATGCCGGCGGACATCGAGCCCTGCATGTGGGGCAGCGCGACGTTGGTCACGCTCGTGTCCAGCACCTGCATGACCGTGACGAGCATCACCGACAGCGTGATGGCCCAGCGGCGCGCGGGCGAGATCTCGGTGTCGCTCATGGGCGTCTCAGTCGCGCGTCAAAGACGAACGGCCGCAGGACGCCGATTCTGATCCTGCCGAAGTCCCGGTGAGACGGATTGAGTAGATAGTTTCGCTCGCTCGGAATCACGGCTGACGGTACGGCGAGAACGGCCGGGTTGCCGCCGTCAACCCACGCCGTGCCCAGCCGCGCAAGCTCCGCGGGCGCTGGATACTGCCTCCAGTCGTCGGGGAGATCGTCCTCGACGATCTCCGTCATCCGCACAGACGCCGGGATCCCCGCTTCCATAGAGACCAGATCGTCAGGAGCCTCAGCCATGTCGAAGTGCACGAGGCACTCGAGCGCCGCGAGAGCGAGGGTCGCGGAGGTGTATACGACCGCGGTGCCCGCTTCGTTCCACCGTCCGCCGGCGGCGCGGGCGCCCTCGCCGTCGAAGGCGGCGTGCGCGCGCTTGCAAATTCGCCAGACGCGAATCAGCTGTACACGCCGTGCGCCGCGCGAACGAGAATGTCCTCGACCTGCCGCGATCCCAACTCGGTATCCAGCTGCCGCAACGGCCGCTGGTTCCGCAGTGCACGATGAGGCCGCCGGAGCCACTGAACCGCTCTCTCACGAGTCCCAAGCGTCGCTTCGGCGAGCACGGCGATGCGACTCACGCGAAACAGGCGATCGGACTCATCGGCCCGGAGCCGCTGCTCCACCCGCCGACGGGCCAACGTGCGAGCCGGGAGCGCCAGTATCTTGGCGACCTCATCCGGACTCAGCTCATACCGGCGCATGACGGCCGCGAGCGCGGCAAACGGAAGGCCTCTTCGAAGGCGTTCCTTGAGGGCCTCCATATCCGCCGGTGCCCGCCGGAGCGCCCGCTGTCCACCCAGCGACTCGACGATTCGCTCGGTCGTCAACAGGGATGCCATATGGCAGCTACTCTACTGCCACTTGCCGCATCCCGTCAAATCACGGCCTCGCGCCGCAGCCGCGCGATCTCGTCGTCTTCGTAGCCGGCTTGCCTCAAGATTTCGTCGGTGTGCTCGCCGAGCGTCGGCGGCTCCCGGTCGAGCCCCGGAGTACCGTGCGCGAGGCGGAAGCCGGCGCCGACGAGTCGCATGGGCCCATAGCGCGTGTCGAGCGTCTGGAGCACGTCGCGGGACTCGAGCTGCGGGTGGCGGACGATCTCGTCGATCGTCCAGATGGCGCCGCACGGCACGTCGGCGGCCGTCAGCCGCGCCTCCCAGCTCTTCGGGGTGTCCTGCGCCAGCGCCGCCTCGATGATCTCGCGCAGCGCCGGCTCATTGTCGGTGCGGGCGGGCCAGTCCTTGAAGCGCGGATCGGCCAGCGCGTCGGCGCGCCCGAGCGCCTTCATGAGGCTCACGAACTGCTTCTCGGTGAGCACCGACAGCACGAGATAGCCGTCGCGCGCCCGGAACCGGCTCGCCGTGGGCTTGCGGCTCACCGAGCCGTTGCCGATCTGACGCTGCTCGATGCCCGCGACGGTGTACTCGGAGACCGGCCCGGCGATGAAGGCCAGCGCCGCGTCCAGCATCGCGACGTCCACGAGCTGCCCGCGCCCGGTGTGCGTGCGCTGGTAGAGCGCGCTCGCGACGGCCAGCGCCGCCGTCATACCGCCGATCGTGTCGCAGATCGCGAACCCCGCGCGCGTCGGGCCGCGCTCGGGCTCGCCCGTGATCGACATGATACCCGACATCGCCTGGAGCTTGCCGTCGAAGGCCGCGGTCGTGCGCTCGGGCCCCGTGCGGCCGAAGCCGGAGACGCCGCAGTAGATGAGGCGAGCATTCAGCGCCGCGAGGGCCTCGTAACCGAGTCCGAGCTTGTCCATGACGCCCGGCCGGAAGTTCTCCCACACCACGTCGGCGGAGACGACGAGCCGCCGGACGATCTCCACCGCCTCGGGCCGCCGGAGGTCGAGCGTCAGGCTGCGTTTGTTGCCGTTCACCGACAGGAAGGACGGCGCCATCTTCCGCTCCGCCCACTTGCGATCCGCCAGCTGCCCGCGCGTCTCGTCGCCCTCGCGCGATTCGATCTTGATGACGTCAGCGCCGAGGAGCGCCAGCTGATACGTTCCGTACGGCCCGGCGAGATAACGGGTGAAGTCGATGATGCGGACGCCCGCGAACGGCTTACTCACGCGGATTCGCGCTTGGCGCGCGCGACGGACTTCACCACGTCGAATTCCTTCCGCCGCTCGGCGATCGTCTCCAGCGAGAGCTTCGTCAGATCGAGGTAGTCGCGCTTCCAGGACGCATCGTCCTTCCACCGGAGCGGCGACTGCACGGTGGTGCGCGCGGCGGGCGCGCTCTCGAGGACGCGCAGCGCGAGCTCGAGCGTCTGGCGCTGGGACGGAACATCCAGCGGCCGACCGGCCGAGTTACCGAGCGGGAAATCGCTGAACAGGAAGCGCGGGACGCCGCAGTGCTCGACGATGTCTTTCGCGCATCCCATGATCACGGTCGGAATCCCGTGCGCTTCGAGGTGCCGGGCGGCCAGACTCACGGTCTGGTGGCAGATAGGTCAGCTGGGGACGAGGATGACGGCGTCGACGGCGTCTTCCTGGCAGCGGCGCAGAAGCTCGGGGACGTCGGCCTCCAGCGTCGCCCGGTGGCTGCGGTTCGTGGGCGCGCCGTGGAAGTGCCGCGCCAGCGACCCGATACGTCCCGCCGCCGCCGCTTCCTTCATGCGCGCCAGCGGGAAGTAGGCGTGGATGTCCTCGGCCGCGCTGTGCAGGCGATCGTAGCCGACGTGCGAGATCCGCAAGTCGGGCACGTTGTCCGTGGAGGCCGAATAGACCTTGTAGAACTTGGCACCGGCGTTGTAGGGCGCGCGCGGCCCCTGGTCGCCGGCCTCCGGCTGGAACGGCGCCGCCGTCGTGATCAGGCCCACGCGCGCCCGGTCGAGCGGCGTCCGCAGCGGCGCGAACGGCACCTCGGCGAAGTGGGCCCAGCGATACGGGCTGTAGCCGAGGGTGAGGTAGTACTCTCGCGTCCGCTGCATGTACAGGATCGGCCCGTCGTCGTCCACGCTGCTCATGGCCTGAGATGCCCCTCGCCGCTCAGCTTCGTCGGTCCGCTGTTCGGCCGCAGGTGTTTGAGATCGCCCAGGTCACGGAGCGCGCTCAGCATTCCCTCCGGAATGGACTGGGCCTTGAGCGTGCCGTCTTCATTGATCCGCGCGTAGACCCGGGTGGCCCGGCCCTCGCTGATCTGGGCCCCGGTGACGGCATTCTTGGCCTTGCAGTTCCAGTGCAGCGTGTGCTCCCCGACCTCGGCCAGCGTGATGGTCGTGACGACGCGATCTCCGTACGCCGCCGGGCCGATGAAGCGAAAGTGGATCTCGCCCATGACGAACGTCGTGCGGTCGTTCTTGATCATCTGCTCGATCGGGTAGCCGATGATCCGGAACAGCTCGTGCTCGGTGTCGTTGAACCAGGCGACGATCCGGGGGTAGTAGACGAGGCCGAACGGGTCGGATTCGCCCCAGTTGACCGTGATCTCCTTCCAGTACATCGCCATCTCGGTGTCCCCCCCGAATCCCGGCATGCCGGTGCCCACTATAGCCCGCGAGCGATGAGGATGGTAGTTTCGGGGCCATGAGAATCCACAACCTCTGGGTCGACGACAAGGGCGAGTCGCACTTCCGGGACATCGAGGTCGAGTACGTCGAGAAGACGCGGGCCGGCCGCATCTCCAAGCGGATGCCCGCGAACGGCATCATCTTCCGTGAGGTCCAGCCGGACTACGACCTCGACTGGCATCCGGCGCCACGCCGCCAGTACATCATCAACCTGGACGCCGGCGTGCAGATCACGGCCAGCGACGGCGAGTCGCGGAAGATCGGCGCCGGCGAGGTCCTCCTGGTCGAGGACACGCGGGGCAAGGGCCATCTGTCGAAGGCCCTCGACGGCAAGCTCCGCAACTGCATCTTCGTCACGCTGGAGTGACCTGGCAGAGCCGAAGGGGCACGCATGGGAAAGCTCGACGGTAAGGTCACCGTCGTTACGGGCGCAAGCCGCGGCATCGGCGCCGAGGTCGCGCGCCTCTTCGCCGCGGAAGGCGGCCGGGTCGTCTGCGCCGCGCGGACGCTGAAGGAGGGCGCGCACCAGCTCGCCGGGTCGCTCGAGACCACGGTGGCGGCGATCCGCGCGGGCGGCGGCGATGCACACGCCGCGGCAGTGGATATCTCGGAGCCGGCCGAGTGCGAGCGGCTGATGCGGACGGCGCGCGAGGTCTACGGCCCCGTCGACGTGCTCGTCAACAACGCGGCCCTGACCTACTACGTGCCGATCAAGGACTACGCCGTGAACCGCTGGATCCGCTCGTGGGCGGTGAACGTCCACGCGCCGTTCGTGCTGTCGAAGCTCGCGCTGGAGGACATGATCCCGCGCCAGCGCGGCGCCATCGTCAACATCTCGTCCGGCGCCGCGATCGGTCCCGGCCGGGGCCCCTACTCCGATCCGAAGATCGGCGCGCGCGGCGGCACGTGCTACGGCGCCGAGAAGGCGGCGCTCGAACGCTTCACGCAGGGGCTCGCGTCCGAGGTCTACCAGTACGGCGTCTCGGTGACCGCGGTCTCGCCCTCGCAGGTCGTGCCCACGCCGGGCACCGTGTTCCACAAGCTCGTCACCGGCATGGACGATCCGCGGGGCGAGCCGGCGACGATGCTCGCGAAGGCGACGCTGCTGCTCGCGACCGAGCCCTACGACAAGATCTCGGGCCGCGTCACGTACAGCCAGCAAATCCTGAAAGCGTTCGGCTGGATCACCGACGCGCGCGGCCGCGGCGTCGACACGCCGGGGAGCGGCTACTCGCAGATCTGACCCAGCGCCTATTCCACGATGTCGCGCTTCGTGCTCTCGACGAACGCGAGCACCTCGGCGCGCTCCACAGCCGGCACCCTGAATGTGTCCAGGGTGGCCTTGAGGTGACCGGTGAACGCCTGCCAATCCCTGTCGGTAATGCCGAGACCCTTGTGGGAGATCTTCATGTCCCGGCCGACGTAGTAGAGCGGTCCGCCCGCGGAGGCGCACAGGAAGTCGATGAGGAACTGCTTTTCGCGGCGCACGCCATCGGCGCCCCGATGCTTCCAGAACCGCCCGAGCTCAGGGTCGGACATCAGGCGCGGCAGCCAGGGGCCGCCAAGGTCGCGTAGAATCAAGACGGCGAGGAGAAGTATGACGCAGGTGTCCGATGGCGCCCGTTCTCGATAGCTTGTTCGCTGGCCTGCCGGTTCTCCTGACCCATGTCGGCCTGACCCTGATCATGTTGGTCGGCGGGGTGCTCGTGTACCTCGCCGTCACGCCGTACCATGAGATGAAGTTGGTCCGCGCCGGGAACGTGGCGGCGGCACTCTCGTTCGCGGGGATCATTCTTGCCCTCGCCATTCCCCTGGCGGCCAGCTTGAAGAGCAGCGTCACCTTGTTCGATATCCTGGCCTGGGGCTCGGTCGCTGTCGCGCTTCAGCTGGTGACATTCTTTGTGGTCGATAGGATGCTCAGGGGACTGTCGAAGCGCATCGAGCACGGCGAGCTTTCCGCCGCCATCGTGCTGGTGGCCGCCAAGCTTGCCGTGGCGCTGGTGACGGCCGCTGCCTTGGCGATCTAGGGACGCCATGCACATCCTCATCCTGGTTCTCTTCGTTCTTGGCGTGCTCTATGCCGGCGCCCGTGATGCCAACTCGGGTGCGCCACGTCGGCCGCCCACGCCGCCGCGATTGTCACCGGCTGGGCCGCCCCCGTCGCTCCCTGGGCCGTCGGCCCTCGATCCTGTTCTGGTTGTCGACCCGTCCGAGCCCAGACGCCGCCCAGCGAGCGGCACTGCTTTTTCCATCGATTCGTCAGGCCGCTGGCTGACCGCGCGACATGTCACCGACGACTGCGGCGACATCATCGTGCAAATCGGACCGCGCCAGGGCATGAGAGCGACGCGGCTGGTATCCCATCCACGGGCCGATGTCGCCTACTTCGAGACCGGGGGCGGTTCGCCCGCATTGGCCATCCATGATCGGTTGAGCCTGGGTGGGAACGGTTTTCATTTCGGCTTCCCGCAAGGCGAGCCGGGTGATGTACATTCGCGACTCATCGGACGCAGCACCCTCGAGTACAGGGGGCAAGCGCGCCGCGAGACCGCGGTGATCTGGGCCGAGGTTCGCCGGGTGCCCGACTCGTTACCCCAGTTGGGCGGCATCAGCGGCGGCCCCGTCGTCGACGCCGAGGGCGCTGTGGTTGGCGTAACGATCCGCTCTTCCGAGCGCCGTGGGCGGGTGCTGTCTGCCGACTCGATCTCGATTCGCGAGGTCCTCCATATCGCCGCGGTTCAGCCCGGAAGACCGTCGGAGCCGCCGGATCGCAGCGTTCTCACCCAGGAAGGATTTCCCACCTACGGCGACATACTGCGGGATCGATTGTCCGTGGCCAGGCTCTTTTGCCTCGTTCCCGATGACCGCCGGCCGCGCCGACCGTCGATTCGCTGACTCGATCGTTGCGCTGCCCGCCGATGGAGGGGGAGGCAATCGCCGCTCTTACGAACTATCACCCGGGAGGAGACACCCATGCGACGTGCGATGAGACCCTTTGCCCTTGCGGTGCTGGCCCTTGCCGTCCTCGCGCTGGGGCTGCCGCCGGATGCGGCGGTCCATCGGCGGGAGATCACTCCGTAGGCAGATGCGCACCAGCACGTGGAATTGGTCAAGGATACTGCTGCGAGTCCGACGATGGTGCAGTGCGGCTTGCGCCGCCGGTCAGGCGCGGTATCATCCACGTCCCGGAATTGCCTGTGGATCGCTGATCGGGCTCCGAATCATGAGGAGGGCCACCCATGCCCGTGTACGAGTACCACTGCGACAAGTGCAAACGAGAAGTGACGCTCGCTCTGTCCATCCGCGAGCACGAGAAGGGCAAGATTGCGTGCCCCAAGTGTGACAGCAAAGCTCTTCGGCCGTTGCTCAGTACATTCGTTTCGAAAACATCGCGGAAGTCCTGATTCCAGTCGGCAGGCACGAGAATCCCACGGGCGTCGAGCCACCTTCGGCGCTCGTGCCGTCTAATCGGCCGTGCCAGCGCCTGTTCGGGTGGCTCAAGACGAGCCGCTTGACGCGTGGCAATTGGGCAACATAGGTTCGTAGGGTGGTCGCGCAGCCAAGCTTCCTCACGACTCTCGTCGCTGACTTCGCAGAAAGCCTGAAAGCTGCTGATGCCAAACGGCCTCAGGCGGTCAACCAGCGAGAGGAGATGCGGGTCGCCAAACCCGCAGAGTATGCATCCGTCGAAGTCGCCGTCCCCTACGGCTTGTAGTTGACTTTCTTGGGCTGGACCTTGCGCAGCAGGTCCGGGTACACGAATGTGCCGTAGTCGAGAGGCTTGCTGAGCTTGCCCTGCTGCTTGAGCTGCGCCTCGGCCAGCCGGAACATGCTGATGGTGGAGTCTTCGAGCTCCATGTCGAAGGTGAGCTTGGTCATGAGCTGTTCCACCAGCGGCGGGTCCAGGCTCTTGAGGAAGTCGGACACGTCCTTGGCGGCCCGCTTGCGGTCCTTGTTGATGAGGTCCGTCGCTTCCACCAGCGCGCGAACAAACGATTCGGCCTGCGCCGGGTTCTTCTGGATCCAGCCCCGGTTCATGTAGATGTACACGCCCTGCTCGAGGATGCCTTCCTGGTCCTGGAGCACCTTGGTGTTCTTGACGGCCGCCAAGCCGCGGGTCACCCAGGGTTCCCACACCGCGTAGGCATCGATGTTGCCGCGCTCCAGTGCTGCCACCATCTCCGGCGCCTCCACGTTGACCACCGTGTAATCCGACGCGTTGAGCTTGAGCTTGGCCAGCATGGCCAGCCAGAACACCTCGCCGCCGGAGCCGCGGGCCACGCCCACCTTCTTGCCTTTCAGCTGATCCAGGTTGTTGATATTGCGGCCCACCACGGCGAGCCATCGCACCAGGCGCGTGGCCTGGGCTACCACCACCACGTTGGGGTCCAGGTTGTGGTTGCTGACCCCGGCGATCTCGGAGCCGAAGGCGGATTCGATCTGGCCGTTGATGAGGAAGGACACCATCGCCGAGCCGGACGGCCCCGTGTTGATTCGCACGTCCAGCCCGTGCTTCTTGAAGAGACCTTCCTGCTGCGCCACATAATAGGCGGAAAATACGGGGTCCACCCCCGTGGCAATGGTCATCTTCGTCTGCGCCCACGCCGCGCCACTCCAAGCCAGCAGGCTCAACACGAGCAGCCATCGTGCACCGTGCCTTAACATGACAGTTGCCTCCTCTGATGCGAAGTACCGCTGCATGCACCGGGGAGGGGCGACGCCCCCGCCCGCGCCAGCCGGCAAACTAGGTCGCCGGCGAATACTTGCCCGCGAAAGTATAGATGCTCCAGCGGAACATGCGATCCGCGGCGAAACCGAGCAGCCCGAGGGTGACCAGGGACACGAAGATCTCGTCCACCAGCATGAACAACCGCCCATCCCAAAGCATCTTGCCCAGGCCGTCATTGGCGGCGATCAGCTCTGCCGCCACGATGGTGGTGAAGGAATTGGCCATTGCCAGGCGCATCCCGGTGAGGATGTAGGGAACGGTCGCCGGCAACGCCACGTGAAAGAAGATCTGCGCCCGCGTCGCTCCCAGGGATTGCGCCGCTCGGATCTTGTTGGGAGCGATGGCCGAGACGCCCGCCGCCGCGTTCAGAATGACAATGAAGATCGTCGTGTAGATGATGAGGAAGATCTTGGCACCTTCGCCGATCCCGAACCAGATCACCGCCACCGTGATCATGGCCACCGACGGTATGAAGCGCAGGAACTCCGTGTAAGGCTCCAGCAGCTTTCGTACGGGCCGGAACGAACCCATGGCCAACCCGATGGGAATGCCCAACAAGGAGCCGGCAATGAACCCGGCCAAGATGCGCTGCAGGCTGGCGGACAGGTGCTCCAACAACACGCCGTTGCGCACCAGCAGCAGGCCCTTCCTGAATACAACCGTCGGCGGCGGGAACAACACGGAACTGACCACGTAGAGCGATACCAACTGCCAGATCAGGAACAGGCTCACAAACCCCAGCGCGTAGCCTCCGTACACGCTCCAAAGGCGTCGCGCGGCGCCCCCCGGACCGCGAAATAACGGGCTCCGGCGTGCGTCGGTTTCCCTGGCCGTTGGCGTTTCCATCGGTGTATTCGCTATTCCGCGCGGGCTATGGCTTTGGCGACTTCATCGCGGATCATTTCATAGACCTGCTTGTAGTATTGCAGGAACACATTGTCCGTGCGGCTGCGCGCCCCATTCAGCGCTACCTCAACCACGCCCTTCACATTGGATCGGGGCCCAGCGCGCATCACGCCAATGCGTTTGCCCAGCGTTACGGCCTCGTCGATGTCGTGGGTGATGAATAGGACGGTCGTGCGCGTGGACTGCCAAATGTTGGTCAGTTCCTCCTGCATCAGCGCACGGGTCTGGGCATCCAGCGCGGCGAAGGGTTCATCCATGAGCAGCATCTTCGGTTCGTTCGCCAGCACCCGTGCGATCTGGATGCGCTGCTTCATCCCCCCGGAAAGCTCGGCAGGATACTTCTGCTCCTGGCCCCGGAGACCGACCAGCTCCAGATAGTGCATGGCGCGCTCGCGCCGCTCCGCCTTACGCACGTGCCGCATGCGCAAGCCGAATTCGACGTTCTCAACTGCTGTGAGCCAGCCGTAGAGCGAGTCATCTCCTTGGAATACAACACCCCGGTCGCGACTGGGGCCCACCACCGGACGACCATCCATCAGGACGTGCCCTGCCGTAGGGGCCTCGAAGCCCGCAAGCATCTTGAGCACGGTCGTCTTGCCGCACCCGCTGGGGCCGAGTAGGCAGAAGAACTCCCCGACCTCGATCTCGACGCTGAAGTGCTCCACCGCCCCGTAGTCGACGCCCTGCAGCGACCGGTAGGTCTTCTCCACATTGCGGAACGATACCAGCGGCATGGCATCCGCACTCGCCGGGTCCGCGCGCCGTGCGCCCGAACGCCGACCCTTCATTCGAGAGTTTCACAATCCGGACGATCCCGCATCCGGCGGCTCAGCCTAGCAAGCCCCACTCGCGCGGACAACAGCCAAAGTGCGCCCGCCACCACCACCGCCAAGGCGCGCATTCGCTGCCAGGGCCCGCGGCAGGTCGAACTTTAGGCCGATACGCTGCTGCGCAAGCAACGGAGCGAGATTGCGGCCCTGCTGCCCATCACCCGGCCGGGCATTGAGCCGCAGGCGGGGGATCGCGAACAAATCGTCCTTCGACATCTGTTCGTTGTGGTAAGCGCACAGCGAACCGCCACCCCATCCGCCGACCTCGACGCCGGAGTTGCGAATCGCCTGTTCCAGCCTCTCGACCGCTTCGTCCTTCTTCTTACCCGGGAGTTCGTAGTGGTCGGCGAGGTCACGCACGGCGCTCCGACGCAGGTCGTGGAGCAGCCGGCCGAGAACGCCGGCGTTCTTTCACGCTGTCTTCCACGACCGTCGCATGTACCTGAGCGGTCGGTTCTTCAGCTTCATGCGACGCTGCTTCAGTTCGATGAGTGCCACGACCAGCAGCGCGATCAGCGCGATGAACCCCGGCTTGGCGCGGGGGTGGCGCCCGGCTCTTGCGAAGGGCGCGCGCAGGGCGGAGACTACGGCCGGGCCGCGGTAATGTCGCCCATCCGCATTCGCGATCGGCGAGGAGGAGCACGCCATGGCGAGGGACGGCTACAGGGTCTTCGACAGCGACATGCACGTGCTCGAGCCGGTTGATC
Source organism: Candidatus Rokuibacteriota bacterium (assembly GCA_050731995.1). GTDB lineage: Bacteria > Methylomirabilota > Methylomirabilia > Rokubacteriales > CSP1-6 > JBOHQB01. The sequence goes on along the minus strand of JBOHQB010000540.1, from coordinate 4,035 downwards.
TCTGGGAGCGGTACCTCGACCGGCCGTGGCGGCACCGCGCGCCTCGCGGCTCGACCTGGAAAGCGACGGACGTGGGCGTGGTCGTGGACGGGACGAACGCCTTCGGGCTCGCGGCCCAGATCGCCAAGGTCTCCTTCACGGGAGGGCTCGACCGCTTCGCCGAGGACATCGCGCGGGGCTTCGACGCGCAGGCCCAGCGTCGCGCGATGGACCAAGAGGGCATCGACGTCACGGTGCTCTATCCGTCGCGCGGCCTCTTCGTGAACAGCGACCCCGACCTGGACCCCGCGTTCTCGGCGGCGATCGCGCGCGCCTACAACGACTGGCTCGCCGACTTCTGCCGGGCCGGGGACCCGGCGCGGATGTACGGCGCCGCGCTGCTCCCCGTGCAGGACGTCGAGCTGTCGATCCGCGAGGCGCGGCGCGCCGTCGAACAGCTCGGATTCAAGGCGGTCTTCCTCCGACCGAACCCGCCGCAGCGTGGCGCGTACTGGCATCAGCCGCGCTTCGACCCGCTCTGGGAGGCGCTCCAGGACCTCGGCGTGCCCGTCGGCTTCCACGAGGGGGTCGCCAGCCGGATGCCGACCGTGGGCGACGACCGCTTCGCCGGCGACCTCTTCGCTCTGCAGCACGCGTGCTCGCATCCGATGGAGCAGATGCTGGCCCTGGCGGCGATGACGCTCGGCGGGGTCCTCGAGCGTTTCCCGCGGCTCAAGGTCGCGTTCCTCGAGGGCAACGGGTCGTGGCTCCCGTTCTGGCTCTGGCGGCTCGACGAGCACTGGGAGAACCCCGGCAGGCACGAGAATCCGGCGCTCGCCATGAGGCCGAGCGCGTACTTCCACCGCCAGTGCTGGGTCTCGCTGGAGTGCGACGAGGCGCCGGCGCCCCAGGCCGTCGAGCTGGCCGGCACAGACTGCTTCGTCTTCTCCACCGACTACCCCCACTACGACACCAAGTACCCGGAGGCGACCGCGCACTTCCTCAAGCTGCCGCTGTCGGAGGAGGCGAAGCGCAAGATCCTCTGGGACAACTGCGCGCGGCTCTACGGCTTTCCACCTGCCTGAGGGCAAAGTCCGCTCAGCACGCCGGGCTCGGTCTGGGGGAACGCGAGCCGCGTCTTTCCCTGGATGCGCGCGGGATGATGCGCTTCTGCCGCCTCGGTTCCCCCGCCTGCCGCGTCCGGCGTCCGCTGCCCGCCGTCCAGAGGGCCGGCGTGTCGGCGCATCTCCTGTCGAGGCCGTGGTAGAGCGCGCGCTTCGCGACCTGCACGCTCCGGCGCGCCGGGATCCTCGTCGAGGGCGAGGCGCACATGTACTACTGGGGTTGCGAGGAGCCGACGGACCTCGCCGCGCTGCCGGAGACGGCCCGGTTGCCGCTCGTGCGCGGACCGGAGATGATCCACGTCGCCGTGATCGGCGGCGACACACAGTGGTTCATGGGGATGTCGGCCGGCTGGGGTAACTACGGCGCCGTGCTCGCGGCGCCGCTCTTCCAGCGCGCCACGCGGATGCGGATCGGCATGGCGGTGACGATCCGGTTGCTCGGGCAGAAACCCCTGGTGCGCTGACCGCGCCCGATGCCGAGTTCGAGGGGGGCTCCGCCTAGCCTACCGCTTAGACATGCGCGCTGTGCTGTGTCGGGCCTGGGGGGCCGTCGAAGACCTGACGCTCGGGACCGTGCCGGCCCCGACGCGGGCCGCCGGCGAGGTCCTGATCGCCGTGAAGGCCACGGCGGTGAACTACGCCGACGCGATCATGGTGGCGGGCCGCTACCAGACGCGCCCGCCGCCGCCCTTCAGCCCCGGGCTGGAAACGGCGGGGATCGTCGCCGCCTGCGGCGAGGGCGTGACACGCTTCAAGCCCGGCGATCGAGTGATGGCGATCCTCGCCTACGGCGGTCTGGCCGAGCTGGCCGTCGCTCCGGAGGCCGAGACCTTCGCGATTCCCGGCGGCATGAGCTTCGACGAGGCCGGGGCCTTCCCGGTCGCCTACGTCTCCAGCCACGTCGCGCTCCGCTGGCAGGGGCGCCTGCAGGAGGGCGAGACCCTGCTCGTGCTCTGCGCCGCGGGCGGCGTCGGCCTCACCGCGGTCGAGATCGGCAAGGCCATGGGCGCGCGCGTGATCGCGGCGGCGATCGCGGCGTGGGTGATCGTCAGCGGCGGCGCCACCGCGCCGGGCGTCCCGCCGGAACCGCCGGCTCGGTCCGCCGGGCGGCAGCGGTCAGATCCGGCGGTCGCGGCCGGCCCAGTACGGCTCGCGTAGCTCGCGCTTGAGGATCTTGCCGTAGGCGTTCTTCGGCAGCTCGGCGACGAAGTCGACCGAGGCCGGTTTCTTGTAGGAGCCGAGGTGCCGGCGGCAGTGCTCGATGATCTCGGGTTCGGTGGCGCGCGCGCCAGGCCGCAGCACGACCACGGCCTTGATCGACTCGCCCCACTTCTCGTCCGGCACGCCGATGACGGCCACCTCGTGCACGGCCGGGTGGGTGCAGATGACCTCCTCCAGCTCGCGCGGGTAGATGTTGGCGCCGCCGGAGATGATCATGTCCTTCTTGCGGTCGGTGATGAAGAGGTAACCGTCGTCGTCCAGGTGGCCGACGTCGCCGGTGTGGAGCCAGCCGCCGCGCAGCGCCTCGGCGGTGGCGTCGGGGCGGTTCCAGTACCCCGTCATGACCAGGTCGCCGCGCGCCACGATCTCCCCCGGCGTGCCGGGCGGGACGTCGCGGTCGTGCTCGTCGACCACGCGCACCCGCACGCCGGTCGTCTCGCGGCCGGCCGACGCGAGGCGCCGCTGCTTGACCGGATCGTCGCCGGCCAGGTGCTCGGCCTTCGGGAGCGTGGTCAGCAGCATCGGCGCCTCGCCCTGGCCGAAGAGCTGGCAGAAGATCGGGCCGAACGTGCGGACGGCGGCCTGCTGCTGCTCGACGTACATGGGCCCGCCGCCGTAGAAGATCGTGTGCAGGCTCGACAGGTCGTAGTCGCCGTGGGCGTTGCTGGTCGTGAGCATGTGGACCATGGTCGGCGCCAGGAACATCGTCGTCACCCGGTAGCGCTGGATCGCCTCGAAGATCTTCCGCGGCTCGAAGGAGCGCGTGGCGGGGAAGGCATTGGCGGCGCCGCGCGCGATGTGGTTGAACATCGAGATGCCGGAGCCGTGGGTGATGGCCGCCGCGTGCAGGATCACGTCGGTCTCCCGCGCGGGGTTGAGGTCCAGCAGGAAGAGCTGGACCATCGCGATCAGCGACCGGTGGGTGAGCATCGCGCCCTTCGGGCGCCCGGTCGTCCCCGAGGTGTAGAAGAGCCAGGCCAAGTCCTCGGGATCGATCTCGACGCCGGGCGGCGTGGCCGGCTGGCCGTCCTGCACCGCTTCGAAGCCGAGGTCATCGGGCTCGCCCCGGCCGATACACACGTAACGCTTGACGCTCGTCAGCTGCGCGCGGATCCCGGCGAGGTGGTCGCGGAATTGCTCGTGGTAGACGAGGATCCACGCCCCCGAGTCGTTCAGCAGGTAGGCGTGCTCGGCCGGGTGCAGGCGGATGTTCATCGGCACCACGCCGAGGCCGGCCTTCATGGGAGCCAGGATGGTCTCGAGCCCCTGGTAGCAGTTCGGGACCAGCATGCCGATGCGGTCGCCCCGGCTGGCGCCGAGCGCCGTCAATGCGTGGGCGAGGCGGTTCACGCGAGCCTCGGCGTCGCGGAAGGTGACGACGGCGTCGCCGTCCAGCCAGGCCGGGCGCTCCGGCCAGCGCTGGGCGGCGCGTGTGAGGAAGTGACCGACGTGCATGGTCAGCGGCCCCGGAAGCGGAGAGGCCCGATGCTAGCACGCGGCGCCGGGAGGGTCACGGCGGCCGTCTCATCGGGGCCCCACCCGCGTTCTCGAGGAACGCTGTCACCAAAGGGTTCGACTCCTGCAAGGCGCACCAAACAATCAGACGGTTGCAGGACGCCTGTTTCGGCAACTGTCACCGTAAACCCCGGAAATTGTCACCGTGGGCGCGAGGTTCTATCGTGAGCGCGACCACCGATGGAGCGCCGGGACC
>JBOHQB010000539.1:0-13010 GCA_050731995.1 Candidatus Rokuibacteriota bacterium | reverse complement strand
GAGCTCCTGCGTGAGGCCGCGCTGCGGCAGGATCGAGCAGCCATGGGCGCGGCCGACGAGGCGGGCGGTGGCCGTCTGCTCGTCGCCGCGTGTCCCGGGCAGCGGAATGTAGAGCGCGGGAACGCCGAGCTGGCAGCACTCGTTGACCGTCCCCGCGCCGGCCCGGCCCACGACGAGCGCCGCGGCGGCGTAGATTCCGGCGAGCTCGGCCCCGACCCAGGGCGTTACGGTATAGTGCCGCGCCAGCGCCTCCGGCAACGCCCGGCGTCGGGCCTCGAGCCAGGCACGGTCGCCCGTCGCCCGGTTGTCGCCGCACTGGTGCACGACCTGCGCTCCTTCGAGCAGTGCCGGCAGGATCTCACCGATCGCGCGATTGATGGCAGAGGCGCCGAGCGCGCCGCCTGTGACATAGACCAGAGGCAGCGCCGGGTCGAGCGCGAAGCGCGCTACCGCGTCGGCCCGCGACCCCAGCCGTAGCTCGGGACGCAGCGGATTGCCCGTGACGACGACCTTGGCGGGCGGGAAGTCGCCCCGTACGTCGGGGAATGTCACCGCGATCCGCCGCGCCAGCCGCGCCGCGATCCGGTTGGCGAGCCCGGGCACGGAGGTCTGCTCGTGAATGACGACGGGGATCCGGGCAAGAGCCGCGGCCGCGACGACGGGAAGGGCGACGAATCCGCCGGTCGCGAAGACGACACGCGGCTTGAGACGGGTGAGCAGGGCAAGCGCGCGGCCCGTGCCGGCGGGCACGCGCACGAGGACGTCGGTGACGTTCGCCCAGGCCCAGTAGCGCCGGAGCTTGCCCGTTGGGATCACGTGGTATGGGATGCCCGCCGCGGGCGCCTGGCGCGCCTCCAGCCCGTCGCGGCTGCCGATCCAGGCGCAGGGCACCGACCGCTCGCGCAGCAGCGCCGCCACCGCCAGCCCCGGGCTCGTATGGCCGCCCGTGCCACCGCCGGCGATCACGATCAGCGAGACGTCTCCCGCCGCCGCTCCAGGGCCAAATCCAGGAGCCGCTGGATCAAATCGGGATAGGCGAGCCCGCTCGCCTCCCACATCTTCGCGTACCCGCTCATCGCGGTGAAGCCGGGGATCGTGTTGATCTCGTTGACGAGCACCCGGTCGCCCTCGAGGAAGAAGTCCACGCGCGCCATGCCCGCGCAGTCGATGGCCCGGAACGCCTCGAGCGCCAGCGCCCGGATCCGCTCGGTCGCCGCGGCGGGCAGCGCCGCCGGGCAGACGACGCGCGCCTGCCCCTCGGTGTACTTCGTCGCGTAGTCGTACCACTCGCCTTCGTAGACGATCTCGCCCGGCAGGGACGCGATCGGCGCGTCGTTGCCGAGCACGCTGACCTCGATTTCCCGGCCGGCCACCGCGCGCTCGACCAGGAGCTTCCGGTCGTGGCGCGCCGCCTCGTCCAGCGCCGCGCCCAGCTCGCCGGCGCTCCGCACTTTGCTGATCCCCACCGACGAGCCGAGGTTCGAGGGCTTGACGAAGCACGGAAAGCCCACAGTTTCGGCAACGCGGGTGCACACGGCCTCCGGATGCGCGCGCCACTCGCGCCGGAGAACCACGAGGTGCTCGACGACGGGTAGGGAGTGCGCCCGGAAGACCGCCTTCATCGTGGCCTTGTCCATGCCGACGGCGGAGGCGAGGACGCCCGCGCCGACGTAGGGCAGGTCGGCCAGTTCGAGCAGCCCCTGGATCGTGCCGTCCTCGCCGTAGGGGCCGTGGAGCATGACGACGACCACATCGAGCGCGTGGCGGAGCTCGGCGGGCAGTCCGCCGGCGGGCTCGCTCCGGACCAACGCGGTCTGGGCGCCCGTCTGCGCGGCGTCCTCGGCGCGGTCGGCGAGCGCCTTCTTGACGGAGCCGGTCGTGTCGTCGGTCGGCAACGTTCCGCGCGCGGCGTCGGCGAGGGCGCGCAGAGGATCGCCGCCGACGAGCCAGCGGCCGTCCCGCGCGATGCCGATCGGGACGACGTCGTGGCTGCGCTGCCGGAGCGCCGCGATCACCGACGCGCCGGAGGCGAGCGACACCTCGTGCTCCCCGGAGCGTCCGCCGAAGATCACGCCCACGCGCAGGGGCAGCATACGACTCATTCTAGATCATCTCGGCCGCCGCTCCTCGCGCCAGCGGAGCCACGCCTCGAGTCGCCGGGAGAGCTCCGCCTCGAGCCCGCGGTCCGTGGGCCGGTAGTAGCGGCGGCCGGCGAGCGCGTCGGGCAGGTGCGGCTGATCCACATGCGCCTCCGGCGCGTCGTGCGCGTACTGGTAGCCCTCGCCGTATCCGAGGTCCTTCATGAGATCGGTCGGCGCGTTGCGCAGGTGGAGCGGCACGGGCTCGGCGGGGCGCTCGTGCACGTCGGCGCGCGCCTGCCCGTAGGCGAGGTAGGCGGCGTTGGACTTCGGCGCGAGCGCCAGGTAGAGCGTGGCCTGCGCCAGCGCGAGCTCGCCCTCGGGCGACCCGAGGAAATCGTAGGCGTCCTTGGCGGCCAGGGTGAGAGCCAGCGCCTGCGGGTCGGCGTTGCCGATGTCCTCGGAGGCGAACCGCACGAGCCGCCGCGCGACGTAGAGCGGGTCCTCGCCCGAGTCGAGCATCCGCGTCATCCAGTAGAGCGCTCCGTCGGGGTCGGAGTCGCGAAGCGATTTGTGGAGCGCCGAGATCAGGTTGTAGTGCTCCTCCCCGGCCTTGTCGTAGAGGAGCGCCCGGCGCTGCGCGGCCTCCCGAATCCCGGCGTCGGTGATCGTGCGGACGCCGTCGACGGGCTCGGCGAGCTGCGCGGCGAGCTCGAGGACGGTGAGCGCGGCGCGCGCGTCCCCGTTCGCCACGCGCGCGATGGCACGGAACCCGTCGTTGGTCGCCGTGACGCTTTCCGAGCCGAGCGAGCCGAGCGCGCCGAGGCCGCGCTCGCGGTCGGCGAGCGCGCGGCGGAGCAGCGTGACGACGTCCGCCTCGGCGAGGCCGCGGAGCACGTAGACGCGGCAGCGCGAGAGGAGCGCCGAGTTGACCTCGAACGACGGGTTCTCGGTGGTCGCCCCCACGAGGATCAGCGTGCCCTGCTCGACGTGGGGCAAGAAGGCATCCTGCTGCGCCCGGTTGAAGCGATGGATCTCGTCCACGAAGAGGATCGTCCGGCTCCTGGCCTGCGCCACCACCTCGCGAATCTCCTTGACGCCGGACAGCACCGCCGAGAAGGCGACGAAGCGCGCGCCGCCGACCTGGGCCATCAGCCGCGCGAGCGTCGTCTTGCCGGAGCCCGGCGGTCCCCAGAGGATCATCGAGTGGAGCGGCCCGCGCTCGATCGCCTGGCGCAGCACGCGCCCCGGGCCGAGCAGGTGCTCCTGGCCCACGATGTCGTCGAGCGTGCGCGGCCGCATCCGCTCGGCGAGCGGCGCCGTGCGCGGCGGATCCCTGGTGTCGTGGGGTTCGCCGGGCCCGGAGGGCTCGCGCTCGAAGAGGTCCACGGCCTCAGCCCGCGAGGGCGCGCGCCGCGAGCCAGGCGGGGAGATCGAGGAGATCGTCCAGGCGCGCGACGGGCGTCACGCGCCAGCGCTCGAGCTCGCCCGGCCGCGGGCGGTAGGCGACGAACGGAACGCCGGCGGCGCCGGCGGCGAGCCCGTCCACCCACGAGTCCCCGACGACGACGGCGTCGCGCACCGGGCCGAAGTGCGCGGCGATCACGCGCCAGCCGTCCGGGTCGGGCTTGAGACGGCGCATCTCGTCGCGCGTGACGACGAGGTCGAGGCTCGCCGCGACGCCGAAGCGCGCCAGCGCGTCGACCGCGACCTCGCGCGCGTTGTTGGTCCACACGGCGGCCGTGAAGCCGGCCGACCGCGCGCCGGCGATCGCCTCACCGGCGCCGGGCTCGAGCGTCGCGGCCGTCATCGCCCGCCGCTCGTGATCGAGCGCGATCGCCCAGACGCGATCGGACAGCTCCGGGGCGTGGTGGGCGCACCACTCGGTCAGCTCGCCGACGCGATAACGCTCCTCGCGCGGCGGCAGCGGGCCCCGCGCGTCCTCGATGAACGCGCGCATCTCGCGCCCCATGGCGGCCAGGTCGAGCGGCGTGCGCACGAGCGTGTGATCGAGGTCGAAGACGACGAGCCGCATGGCGTGACCGTACCACAGTGCGTGGTAGCATGAGACGATGCTGAAGCGCTCGCTTCCCCTGAGCGCCGCCGTCGCCCTCGTTCTCGTCGTGCTCCTCCTGTCGCCGCCGTCCGCGCGGGCTCTCGACGAGGCCGATCGCCTCTGGCTCCTCGGCGAGCGCGCGTACGGCGACAAGCTCTACGTCGTCGCGCGTCCCGCGCTCGACCGCTTCGTCGCCCGGCACGGGGCCGACGCGCGCGCCGGCGCGGCGCTGCTGCTGCTCGGCAAGACTCGGCTGGCACTGGGCGAGCCCGAGGCGGCGCTCGAGGCGTTCCGCCGCGCGCAGGCACTCACGCCGCCGCCGGGCCAGCCCGGCGAGGCCCGTCTCTGGGAGGGCGAGGCGCTGTTCCGCCTCAAGCGCTACGAGGAGGCGCGGGCTGCCTACGACGAGGTCTTCCGCGCCGACGAAGCGTCGTCGCTGGCGCCGGACGCCCTCTACGGCGCGGCGTGGAGCGACCTCGAGCAGAAGAAAACCGAGCTCGCGCTCGCGGAGTTCCGCGACTTCCTCTGGCGCTGGCCGCAGCACGCCCTGGCGCCCGCCTCCACGATCCAGGCCGCGCGCCTGCTTGCCGAGAGCAAGCGCGGTCCCGATGCGCTGGCGCTCCTGGCGCCGTTCAAGACGAGCTACCCGTCGTCCCCGCTCGCCCCGGACGCCGAGTATCTGATCGGCTGGATCAAGACGACGACCGGCGACGTCAAGGGCGGCGTCGCGGAGCTCCGCCGCTTCCTCGAGGTGTACCCGTCGCACGAGCACGCGGCCGCGGCGCGCAAGCTCATCAGCCAGTCGCTCGCGAAGGTGAGCGACAAGGACGACCTGCTCGCCGAGTACAAGACGCTGATGGAGCAGGATCCGGCGACCCCCGAGGCGCTCTACGAGGCGGCGTTGATCGCCGGGCGACTGGGCCGGCCGAAGGACCGCCAGGCGGCGTGGACGCGTCTCAAGAAGGAGTTCCCCGAGCATCCGGCGGCGCGGCGGCTGGCGCTCGACCTGGCCTCGAGCGCCTTCAAGCAGAAGAACTACAAGGACGCCGCGTTTCTCTCGACGCTGGCGGCGAAGAGCGACGAGGGCGCGGTGCGGGCGGAGGGATGGCTCCTCCTCGGCGAGTCGGAGCTGCGGCTCAAGCGCTTCACCGCCGCGGCCAAGGCCTTCGAGGCCGTCGGCGAGACCGGTGAGGTCGAGACTGGCGCCCGTTTCCGTGCCCTCGCCGGCCTCGGCCTCGCGCGCGAGGAGCTGCAGGAGTGGCGCGCGGCGCTCCAGGCGTACGAGGCGGTCGTCAGCAAGAGCCCCGACCCGGCGCTCCGCGACTGGGCACGCCAGCGCGCGGGGGCGGTGAAGAACCGCGGCGGACGCCCGCCGGCCGCCGCCGCGCCCAAGGCGGAGAAGAAGCCGTGAGGCTTCAGCGCGCGCTCACTCTCGTCGCGCTCTGGCTCGCGCTCGCCGGCGCCACCCCACTCACGCCGCCGCCGCCAGACCTCGGAATCTTCCTGGCGCCGGTGCGCTCGAGCGTCGAGCGGCCGCCGCTCGTCGTCGAGATTCCACTCCCGGCGGTCCCCGTGGACCTACCGCCGCTGCCGCCCGCCGCCGCCGGCCCGCCCGCCGGCGACCTGCCGATGGCCCCGATCCCGGCGCCGCGCTCGCTGCCGTGCTTCGGCGCGTGGCTCGGGATCGGCTCGGAGGCGCTCGAGTGCGGCCGCGCGCGGTTCCAGCGCGATCAGTTCGAAGACGCGGCGAAGGCGTTCGAGTCGGCGTCGCGCGCCGGCGACGCGGACGTCGCGCGCGAGGCGCGCTACTGGCTCGGCGAGACCTACTACCGCCTCGGTCAGATCGAGCGCGCGGACTGGGCCTACCGCCAGGTCACGCGCGAGCGGATGCGCACGGACTGGAGCGTGTGGAGCTTGCACGCGAGCGGCTGGACGGCGTTGCGCCTCGGTGACCCGTCCCGCGCACGCGACGCCTTCACGCAGCTCCTCGTCGGGAACCCGCCGGCGCCCCTCGACGCGTGGGGGCGTCACGGGCTGGCGCTGGCGCAGTACGCGCTGGGGAAATGGGACGAGGCGTCCCAGGCTTGGACGCTGCTGGTGTCGCGCGGGACGCCGCCGCAGCTCACCCGCGACGTCGGCTTCTGGAAGGGCGACACGCTCGGCCGGCTCGGACGCGCGGCCGACGCCGAGGCCGAGCTGGAGCGCTTCACGCAGGGTGGGGCGCACCCGCTCCTCGGCAGCGCGTGGGCCAGGCTCGGCTGGTGGAGCCTCGCCGCGGGCCACGAGGACGTCGCCGTGCCCGCGTTCCGCCAGGCGCTCGCCGCGCCGCGGAGCGCGTCGGCGCCCGAGCGCGACTGGATCGACGCGGGGCTCGCGCTCGCCCTCGTGCGCTCCGGCGACTGGGCCCAGATCCGCCAGGCGCTCGCAGGACTCCGAGGCCGGCGCTCGCCGCTCGCGCAGCCCGCGGCGTATCGCGTGGCGCGCGCCGCCGCCGAGAACGCCACGTCGCCCGACGTGGACCTCGTCCTGCAAGATTCGCTCGGCGGCCAGCTCACCCCCGCGGCCCGCGCGTGGGTGCTGCTCATGCGCGGTGAGGCCGCGCGCGCGGCGGGCAACCGCGACGAGGCGCGCACGCAGTTCGACCTCGCGCGCCGGGTCGAGCCGGGCTCGGCGACCGCCGCGCAGGCGGCCGTGCGCCTGGCGCGAACGAACGTCGAAGTCGGCGAGTTCCGCCAGGCGCTCGCCGATTTGGCGCCTGTGGTGAACGCTCTGGCCGCGCCGGACGTCCGCGCCGCCGCGCTCGCGCTGCAGGGCGAGGCCGCCTACCAGTCGGGCGACGACATCGTCGCGGCATCGGCATTCCAGAGGGCACTGGCCGAGTCGGCAAACCGGCCGGGCGTGCCCACGCTGCGCTTGGCGCTCGCCTGGACGCAGCTCCGCCAGGGCAAGAGCGCCGACGCGCGCAAGAACTTCACCGAGTTCGCGCGCGGCGCCCCCGACCATCCCGCGGCGCCGGAGGCGCTGCTGGCCGCCGCCGACGTGGCCGTCGCGTCGGGGGATCTCGTCGGGGCCCGGTCGCTCTTCGAGCAGGTCGTCGCGTCCTATCCGAGCCATCCGCAGGCGGACGTCGCGCGTCTGAACCGGGCGATCCTCGGCGTGCGCACGGGCGACGCCGCCGCGGGTCGGACGGAGCTGCGGGACTGGCTCGGCCGCGTACCGCAGCCGGCGCTCTTCGGCCGCGCGCGCGCGGCGCTCGCCGTGGCGCTTCTGCTGCTCGGCGAGCGCGCGGCGGCGACGGAAGAGTTCGCGCGCGCGCAGGGCGAGGGGCTCGTCGGGCTCGCGACGCTCGGTTACGCGACGATCGCGCTCACGGAATCGCGGCTCGACGACGCGGAGAAGCTCTTCCGCCAGGCGCGCGACGCGGGGCCCACCGAGGTCGCCGCCTCCGCGGACTACGGCCTCGCCGCCGTCGGCTACCGCCGCGGCGCCACCCGCGAGTTCAAGAAGCCGGGGCACGCGGCGCTCGTCGCGACGCCACCGCTCGCGAGCCCGCCACCGCTCCTCGACGTGCTGACGGGCCTGGCGGTCGAGGAACGCGACTGGCCCGCGGCGCTCGGCCACGCGCGCCGCCTCGCGACCGACTATCCGTCGTCGCCGGCGGCCGCGGACGCGCTCGAGCGCGTGGCCGCGGGCGCGGAGGCCTCGGGTGCCTGGCCCGTCGTGCGCGAGGCCACGACGATTCTGCAGCAGCGGTTGCCCAAGAGCGGCGCCGCCGAGGCGTCGTGGATACGCCTCGCGCGCGCCAACGCGGAGACGGGCAAGGTCGCCGAGGCGCGCGCCGAGCTCGAGCGCTTCATCGCGTCGAGCGCGGGCGATCCGCGCGCCCCGCGCGTCTGGCTCGCGCTCGGCCGTGTGCGCGAGCTGGCGGGCGACCGGACGGGCGCGCTCGAGGCCTACGCCCAGTCGGGCACCGCGACGGAGCCCGTGGACCAAGTCGGCGACGAAATTCTGAATCATGCGCGGCTGCTCACGGCGGAGAAGCGCGGCGCCGAGGCGCGCGCGCTGCTCGAGCGGTTGGTCACGTCGTCCGGCTCCGAGCGCGTGGCCGCGGGCGCGCGGGCGATCGGCGACGTGCTGACGAGCGAGGGCGACCACCTGGCCGCCGCGGAGTACTACATGACCGCCGCGTACGTCGCGCCCGAGTCGCCCTCCGGGCGGCGCGCGCTCCTGGCGGCGGCCAAGAGCCTGACGACGCTCAAGCAGAACGATGCCGCGGCGATCGCGTACCGCAAGCTCCTCGCCCAGGCGAACCTGCCGTCCGAGCTGGCCGAGGCGGCCAAGCGCGGCCTCAAAGAGCTGGGCCGGTGAAGGGCTACGGCGGCCGCATCCTCCACGTCGACCTGACGCGCGGGACCGCGCGCACGGAGCCGCTCGCCGAGGCGACGGCCCGCGCGTTCCTGGGCGGCAACGGTCTCGCGGCGCGCCTGCTCTATGACCACGTGCCTGTCGGGACGGATCCCTTCGAACCGGCCAACGCGGTCGTCTTCGCCGTGGGACCGGTCACGGACACGACGGTGCCCGGCAACAGCCGCGCGTGTGTGGCGGCGACGTCGCCGCTCACCGGGCTCTTTTTCGACTCGACCTTCGGCGGTCGTTTTCCCGCGACGCTCAAGCGCACGGGGTTCGACGCAATTCTGGTGTCGGGTCGCGCTGCCGCGCCGTCCTATCTCGTGGTGACGGAGCAGGGGGCCGAGGTGAAGCCCGCCGCGTCCCTCTGGGGGCGCACGACGCGCGACGCGGTCGAGGCGCTGGTCGGCGTCGAGGGGACCGACGCCGACGCGATCGCCATCGGCCCGGCGGGCGAGCATCGCGTGCGCTTCGCGGCGATGGCGCACTACTGGAAGAACCGCGAGGGGGTTGCCGGCCGCGGCGGCATCGGCGCCGTCCTCGGCAGTAAGAACCTCAAGGGCGTTGTCGTGCGGGGGAGCCGGAAGACCGAGGTTGCGGACCCGGCCGCGCTCAAGGCGCTGGTCGAGGAGACACGCGAGCCGATGAAGAAGGGGACCCAGGCGCTCACGACCTTCGGGACGTCCTTCCTCGTCAACCCGATCAACGCGCTGGGCGCGCTCGGGTCGTGGAACCTCCGGCGCGAGGTCTTCGACGAGGCGCGCGCCGTGTCCGGCGAGGAGATGAAGGCGCACTATCACGATCGCGACACGACGTGCCTCAAGTGCCCGGTCGCCTGCGGCAAGCAGTACGCGATCGGTGAGGGCGAGTTCGCCGGCACGCGCGCCAAGATGCCGGAGTACGAGACGATCTTCGCCTTCGGCCCGATGCTCGGCATCGCGAACCCCGAGGCCCTGATCCTCGCCAACGACCTCTGCGACCTCCTCGGCATGGACACGATCTCGCTCGGCGTCACGCTGGCCTTCGTCGCCGAGGCGGTCGAGCGCGGCTGGCTCACGAAGACCGACCTCGGCACGGACTTCGGCTGGGGCGACTGGCGCGGGATGCTGCGGCTCGTCGAGCAGACCGCGCGCCGCGAGGGATTCGGCGACCGGATCGCGGAGGGCGCCTGGCGGCTCGCCGAGTCCGTCCATCCCGAGGCGACCCGGCTCGTCTACGCGGTCAAGCGCCTCGAGCTGCCCGCACACTCCGCGCGCGCCCTCAAGGGGCTCTCGATCGGGTATGCGACGGCCACGCGCGGCGGCAGCCATCACGACACCCGCCCGACGCCGCAGTACGCCCCGAGCTTCGACCGGCGCGGCACCGAGGACAAGCCCGCGTTCGCCGCGCGGAGCCAGCACTTCACCGCCGTCGGCGACTCGCTCGTCATGTGCCGCTTCACGTCCGAGCGCGGGTTCGGCCTCTTCGTGGACGAGCCGTACGCCCGCATGGTCCGCGCCGTCACCGGATGGGACGTGACGACGGCGGAGCTCGAGCGCGTAGGCGAGCGCATCGTGAACCTCGAGCGGCTCTTCAACGTCCGCGCCGGCGTGCGCCGCGCCCAGGATGTGCTGCCCTGGCGCGTCATGCACGAGCCCATCCCCGACGGGCCGTCGGCGGGCATGCATTGCCCGCCGGACGAGCTCGACCGCATGCTCGACGAGTACTATGCGCTCCGCGGCTGGGATCCGGACGGCGTGCCGACGCCCGGGCGCCTCTCCGCCCTCGGCCTCCGCGCGTGATCGTGTAGGATCGGCGGGGCGCGTGCTGCGCGAAGTGCGCGGACGCGATCGTCGCTTGGCTTATACGACCCCGGATGACCCGCCCCGCCTAAGTATCGCTTGACAGAGATATCGCTCTTGTGCGATATTGCGTCTGTCCCTGGCAAACAGATTAGGAGACCGGGACGGCGAACGCGCAGACGGGACAGCGGTGGCAGGTCGTGGATTACGAGCAGGCAGGTGGACACATCCCTATCCGAGAGCACCTTGCATCCCTCGACGACCGGAACGCCCGGCAGGCGGCGACGCTGCTGGTCAAACTGGCCGAGCGCGGGAATCAGATGCGGCCGCCGGATTCAGTGGCCGTCGAGGCCCAACGCAACCTGTTCGAGTTGCGCGGGCATCAGGTCCGGATCTTCTATATGTTCCTGCCGGGGCGGGTGATCGTGTTGCTCGACGGGATCGTGAAGAAGCAGGACAAGATCGCGCGCCGCGATCTGGATCGCGTGCTGGCGTACCAGCGCGAGGTCGAGCGGCGAGGCCCGCGCGCGCCGTAGCCGACGAGCGCGGCCCGAGTGGCCGGGTTATGCACCCGGCAGAGAGGAGAGAGGAACATGGCGACGACGGGGAGGGCGGCGTCGCGGAAGAAGTCGGCTATGGCATGGACCATGGACATGTTGAATGATCCGCGTCACCGAGACGCGATTGAGGAGCTGATGACGGAACTCGATGTGCGCCAAGATTTGATCCAGCTCCGTGAGCAGTCCGGGCTCACGCAGGTGCAGTTGGCGGAACGCCTGGGGACGACGCAGTCGGTGATCGCGCGGCTCGAGGGCAAGAAGACCGCGAACGTGGAGTTGAAGACCCTCGTGCGCGTGGCGGCCGCCCTCGGCGCGCGCGTGCGAATCTCCTTCGAGCGGATCCGGGCGGCCTCGCGAGCCAAGGCAACAGCAGGCTAGAAGAACGCGCTGACCAATCGCTCCGCGGCCCGGTTTGATGATCTCGGGGGCGTCGCCGCCGGCCTCGCGAGTCAGGCCCGCGAAGCTCAGCGCGGTCAGGAGAAGGCCGGCCGCGGCGATCGAGCACGGCGGTAGTGTCTCAGTTCGCTTCGGGCGCTTCGGGGCGCGAGGAGGATCATACTGGCGATCTGTCTCATCGCCTCTTCGGTGTGATCCCCTGCGGGGTGTTGTTCGGCTCCTCGACGCACTTGAAACCCTCGGCTCTGGGAAACCCGTCTCTGAGAAAATCAAGGCCGGCTTCGCATCACTCCTTGCTGGGAAACGACCTATACCTCATGGGCGTCGTGGGTGGTGTTTGCCACCGGCCGGCCGCGAGGAGGAGAGCCCGACACACCCATTGGTCATTGGCACAAAATGCCCGATCTCCCCCTAATCGCCTCGATGCGATCCTTCGCGCCGGTGCACTCCGCCTCGGTGTTGAATTGGCTCACCGAAACCCATTGGCCGCCTTCCGCGTGAGCATAGAGCACCCACGCGAGGAGGATCATGGTGAGCGGTTTCACGACCACCGTTATACCTCGGAGGTTCTCACTTCGGGTCTCCCTTCGGATTGACGAGCCGCGTGTCCTTGACCGGCACCCATTCCGCGACACACTCAGTTTCGACACCTCGTCGGTGCATGCGTGATCGGTGTCGCGACGAGTAGCGCGATGGCTCAACCTTTCCCGTCGGTCTCGATAATGACAGGTGGGGACTGGCGGCGGCTCGGCGAGCTCGCGGTCGCGCCGGGAGGCAATGTGCCGATGGCGACGTCGGCGAAGCTGGCGCGTGGCGCCTACGCCGCCGGCTACCTTGACGGCGTGACCGGAGCCGCTGTGCCAGCCAGTCAAGGCCCGCTCTACGAGTGCCTGACTCGGCTCCAGTTGACGCCACTCGAGCTCACCGCGCTCCTGGAAAAACGCGCCAGCAAGGCGGCGGACAGTGACAAGCTGGCCGTGCTGTTCGCCGAAGCGCTTGAAGACGCGTGCCGACGGTGATGGGGCTCGCCGGCACGTTTTCGGGCACGTCGGCGGTTTCAAACGTTGACCGCGCATCGCAAGTTCGCGAGAATCCAAGCATGGGCGGATAGCTCAGCTGGGAGAGCGCAGCCCTTACAAAGCGAGCCGTGGATCAGGGCCCCTCCGTAAGTGAGCAACTTACCGAGGGGTTTTTCTTTCTGACCTCGGCCCGCTTTGGGTGGTTTGGAGTGTAATCCAGGTCGTCGCGGGCACGTTTTAGGGCACGTTCCCGACGAGCTTCTATGCAGCGCCCCAGATTTCTCCCAGCGACCTGACGCTCGCGCTCAGCGGCCGGAGCGCGAGCAACGCGAGCACCTGGCCCGCTGCAGTGTTAGACGAGACAACGTCGTCATGGCGCCACTTCGCTTCATTCCTCGAGGATCTTCGCCGGCGCCAGCATCCTGATCAACATGACGGGCCAGTGTCCGAGAAGATGTCGTGGACGGCACCGGGAGGCGTGTAGACGTAGCAGCCCGACTCGTACCGCCGGCCCTCGATCTGAATCCGCCCATCGACGACGAAAAGCTCTTCGCCGGAGCCGACGCTAGCCTCGCTGCCCGCGGACGCTCATGGCCGCGGCGGCCGATAGCCCACCAGCTCCAGCAGGTTGCCATCGGGGTCGAGGAAGTAGCAGCAGAGGTGATCGCCCCAATCGATGGGGGCGTGGTGCGGGATGTCGTGCGCGCGGAAGA
>JBOHQB010000538.1:0-6977 GCA_050731995.1 Candidatus Rokuibacteriota bacterium | reverse complement strand
AACTCCTCGTAGCGGCTTTCGATCTGCCGGAGCTTATCGAACACGATCCGCGCTCAGGCCCTCGGGGCTCGCGTGCCCGGGCCCGGCCCCGCGCCGAGGGCGGCGGCTAGCGCTTCCGGTTGGCGTACTTCTTCTGGAAGCGCTCGACGCGCCCGGCCGTGTCCACCAGCTTCTGCTTGCCGGTGAAGAACGGGTGGCACTTCGAGCAGATCTCCACCCGGATGTTCGCGCTGGTGGAGCGGGTGTGGATGACCTCGCCGCAGGCGCAGGTGATGGTCGTCTCGACATACTCGGGATGGATGCCGGCCTTCACGGAAAGTCCTCCCCACCCAAGCGAAAATGAGAACTTGGTTAGCGTACCACACGCCGCAACGCCCCAGCAAGGAGCAGAGGGCGCCAGCGCCCCTCGAAACGACCACGGCCGCCGGCCCGGCAGGGGCCGGGATCGACGGCCGGGCCGATGGCGGGGCGGTCCCGCTCAGCCGAGCGACTGCATCGAGGCCAGGAACTCCTTGTTCGACTTGGTCATCCGGACCTTGTCCACGAGCAGCTCCATCGCTTCGACCGGGTTCAGCTGCGACAGCGCCTTCCGGAGGAGCCAGAGGCGCTGGAGCTCGTCGCGCTCGATCAGGAGCTCTTCCTTGCGGGTGCCGGACTGCTCGATGTTGATCGTCGGGAAGATGCGCTTGTCCATCAGACGCCGGTCCAGGTGGACCTCCATGTTGCCGGTCCCCTTGAACTCCTCGAAGATCACGTCGTCCATCCGGCTGCCGGTGTCGACGATGGCCGTCGCCATGATCGTGAGCGAGCCGCCCTCCTCGATGTTGCGGGCCGCCGCGAAGAAGCGCCGCGGCCGCTGCAGCGCGTTGGCGTCGAGGCCGCCCGACAGCACCTTGCCCGACGACGGGATGACGGCGTTGTGGGCGCGCGCGAAGCGCGTGAGCGAGTCGAGCAGGATCACGACGTCCCGCTTGTGCTCGACGAGGCGCTTCGCCTTCTCGATCACCATGTCGGCGACCTGGATGTGACGCTGCGGCGGCTCGTCGAAGGTCGAGGAGACGACCTCGCCCTTGACCGAGCGCTGCATGTCGGTGACCTCCTCCGGGCGCTCGTCGATGAGCAGAACGATCAGGTAGACCTCGGGATGGTTCGTGGCGATCGCGTGCGCGATGGCCTGGAGCATCATCGTCTTGCCGGTGCGCGGCGCGGCGACGATCATCCCGCGCTGTCCCTTGCCGATCGGGCAGAGCAGGTCCATCACCCGGGTCGTGAGGTTTTCGGGGTCGTACTCGAGCCGCAGCCGCTCCATCGGGTAGAGCGGCGTGAGGTTGTCGAAGAAGATCTTCTCGCGCGCCTGATCGGGGGTCTCGAAGTTGATCGACTCGACCTTGAGGAGCGCGAAGTACCGCTCGGTGTCCTTCGGCGGCCGGACCTGCCCGGAGATGGTGTCGCCGGTGCGCAGGTCGAAGCGGCGGATCTGGGACGGCGACACGTAGATGTCGTCCGGCCCCGGCAGATAGTTGTAGTCGGGGGCGCGCAGGAAGCCGAAGCCGTCGGGGAGCACCTCGAGGACGCCTTCGGCGTAGATGAGCCCGTCGCGCTCGGCCTGCGACTGGAGAATCTTGAAGATCAGCTCCTGCTTGCGCAGGCCGCCGATGTTCTGGACGTTCAGGTCGCGGGCGATCGTGTTGAGGTCGGGAATGGACTTCTCCTTCAGCTCGGAGAGGTTCATTCCGTTCGCGGGGACGTCGGGGGACTGGGTCGGGTTGCCTTGGCCACGGTCTCGGCGGGCGCTCATCGGGTCGCTCCGGGCGCGGCTCCTAGGTGCCGCATGCAGTTGGTGCGTTGTCGCTTCGAAGGCTTAGATTTTCTGCGGGGTTAGAACGATGACG
Organism: Candidatus Rokuibacteriota bacterium; assembly: GCA_050731995.1. Lineage (GTDB taxonomy): Bacteria > Methylomirabilota > Methylomirabilia > Rokubacteriales > CSP1-6 > JBOHQB01. The sequence continues at coordinate 5,085 of JBOHQB010000538.1, read as the reverse complement.
TCGAGCGAGATCGTCGCACCCGAGGGGGCGCTTGTCAATATATTTGTGGCCTCACAGCCGGACCTCGATCACGGCCCGCTGCTTGATCTCCTTGAGCCAGGCCTCCAGCCGGGCCTCGAACTTCTGCCTGAACAGGATGTCGCGGATCTGTTGGCGGGCCCGCTGCAGGCCGTCGCCCTCGAGCGTCTCCTTCGTCACCAGCTGGAACAGGTGGTAGCCGAGCGGCGACCGGTAGGGCTTGGAGATCTCGCCGGGCCGGAGCTTCAGGATCTCGGCCTCGATGTCGCTCGCGAGCTCGCCCCGCTTGAGCGTTCCGAGATCCCCGCCGTCCCGGGCGCTGCCGACGTCGCGCGATTGCTGCCGGGCCACCTCGGCGAAGTCGGCGCCGGCGCCGAGCTGGGCCCGGAGCAGCTCGGCCTTGAGCCGCGCCGCCTCCCAGGCCTGCTCGCTCTCGGAGCCCTCCGGAGTGACGAGAATGTGCCGCGCGTGGTAGCTGAGACCGGTCTCGAGCTTGTCGCGGTTGTCCTTGAGGTACTCGTCCACCTCCTGCTCGGTGACCGTGACGCGGAGAGTGACCTTGCGCCGGATGATCTTGTTCACGCGGATCCCGTCGCGCACCCGCTTCTTGAGCGCGTCCATCGAGACGCCCTGGGCGCGCGCGGCGCGCTCGAGCTCCGCCATGCTGGCGAAGCCGAGACGCTTGACCCGCTCGGTCATCTCCTCGTTGACCTCGACCTCTTCCACGACGACCTTCTCGCGATCCGCCTCCTGCAGCTGCACGCGCTGGTCGATGAGGTTGGCGAGGATCTTCTTCGCGAGCTCCTCGGCGTCCGTAGAGGCCACCGCCTGCCTGTTCTCCTGCGCCCAGACGGCGAGGCCCTCCTGCAGCTCGCCGAGCGTGATCGCGTCGTTGTTGACCACGGCGACCACCCGGTCCGTCACGTCCTCGCTGGTCGCCGACGGCCGCCGCACGACTTCGCCCGGCTTGGGCGCGTCCGACTCGACCGGCTTCGTCGGCTCCGGCGCCACGGGCGCCGCCGCCTTGACCTCGGGCAGGGGTTGCTCGCCCTTCTTGCCCACGAAGGGCACCCACGACGGGATCGCGCAGCCGCCCGCGAGCGCGGCAGCGATCAGCAGGACGCCCAGGCGGCGGCTCACCGGCCGAGCTCGGCGAGGAGCGCGCGGAGCGCGTCCCGCACGCGGGGCCAGTCGCCGCGGGGCAGGCGCGCCTCCACGGTGTACTCACGCTTCATCACGAGCCGGCCGCCGCTCGCCTGGATGGCGCCCACCAGCCGAAGGGGATCCACACGCGTGCCCGGGGCGAACGTGATCAACGCGGCCCCCTCGCCGGCTTCGACCTTTTCGACTCCGAGCGCCCGCGCCGCGACGCGGATCCGGACGACGTCGAGCAGCCGCTCGGCCGGCTCCGGAAGCGGCCCGAACCGGTCCTGAAGCTCCGCGCGCAGCCCGGCGACCTCGTCGTCGTCGGCCGCGCCGGCGAGCCGCTTGTAGAGGGCCAATCGTTGGTTGACCTCGGGGACATAGTCGTCGGGCAGCAGGCCCTCCACCGGAACCGACACGATCGGATCGACGCTCGGCCGGGGCGCCTCGCCGCTCAATTCTCGCACGGCCTCGGCCAGGAGTTTGGCGTAAAGGTCGTACCCGACGGCGGCGATGTGGCCGTGCTGCTCGGCACCCAACAAGTTTCCCGCGCCGCGGATCTCGAGGTCGCGCAGCGCGAGCCGGAAGCCCGAGCCCAGCTCGGTAAGCTCCTGGAGCGCGCGCAGGCGGCGCTCCGCGCCCACGTCCACGCGGCCGTCCGCCGGCACGAGCAGATAGCAGTACGCCTGCTGCCGCTCGCGGCCGACGCGGCCGCGGAGCTGGTAGAGCTGGGCCAGGCCGAGGCGGTCGGCACGGTTCACGACGATCGTGTTCGACGCCGGGATGTCAAGCCCCGACTCGACGATCGCCGTCGACACGAGGATGTCGGCCTGCCCGCTGACGAAGCGGACCATCGCCGCCTCCAGCTCGCGCTCCTGCATCTGGCCGTGCGCCATGATCACGCGCGCGTCCGGCACGAGCTCCTGCACGTAGCGGGTCATGGACGGCAGCGACTGCACGCGGTTGTGGACGAAGAACACCTGCCCCCCGCGCTCGAGCTCCCGCTCCAGCGCCTCCTTGATGACGGCGCGGCTGAAGCGGCGCACGACGGTCTCGATGGGCAGCCGATCGAGCGGCGGCGTGTCGATCACGGACATGTCACGCACGCCCGAGAGCGACATGTACAGCGTCCGGGGGATCGGCGTCGCCGTCAGCGCGAGGACGTCCACCGACGCGCGGAGCTGCTTCATCCGCTCCTTGTGGGCGACGCCGAAACGATGCTCCTCATCGATGACCAGGAGCGCCAGGTCCTTGAAGACGACGTCCTTCGACAGCAGGCGGTGGGTGCCGACGATGACGTCCACCGCGCCCGTCCGGAGGCCCTCGACCACCGCCTTCTGCTCCTTCGGCGAGCGGAAGCGGGAGAGGAGCTCGACGCGCGCCGGGAAGGGCCCGAACCGGTCGCTGAAGGTGGCCCAGTGCTGCTGGGCGAGCACGGTGGTCGGCACCAGCACCCCGACCTGGCGCCCCTCGGCGACGGCCTTGAACGCCGCGCGCAGCGCGACCTCCGTCTTGCCGTAGCCGACGTCGCCGGCGACCAGGCGATCCATCGGCTGCGGCCGTTCCATGTCGCGCTTGACCTCTTCGACGGCCCGAAGCTGGTCCGCGGTCTCCTCGAAGCGGAACGCCGCCTCGAACTCCCGCTGCCACGGCGTGTCCGGCGTGAAGGCGTGCCCTTCGGCGAGCGCGCGCCGCGCGTAGAGCTTCAGCAGCTCCTCGGCCATGTCGCGCAGCGCGGCCCGCACCGACTCCTTCGTGCGCTGCCACGCCGCGCCGCCCAGGCGATCCAGGTGCGCCGACTCGGCGTCGGCGCCGAGGTACTTGGAGACGAGGTCGAGGCGCTCGACCGGCAGGAACAGGCGGTTGCCCTCCGCGTACTCGAGGAGGAGGAAGTCACCGCGGGCGCCTCCCACCGTCATCGTGGCGAGGCTGAGATAGCGGCCGATGCCGTGGTCCTCGTGCACGACGAGGTCGCCGACCGCGAGGTCGGTGAAGGAGGTGAGCGCGGCGCCGCGCTGGTACTTCGGACGGCGCAGCGTGCGGCGGCGCGCGCCGAAGAGCTCCGACTCGGTGAGCACGATGAGTCCGAGCGCGGGGATGGCGAAGCCGCTCGAGCACTCGCCGGTGACGATCGCGAGACCCTGCGGGCCCTCGAGCCCGGCATCCGCCACGAGGACCTCGAGCCCGCGATCGCGCAGGATCTGGCGCAGGTGCTCGGCCTGGTGGGAATCGCCGGCGACGAGCCGCACGGTGAACCCCTCCGCGCGCCAGCGCGCGAGCGCCTCGCCGAGCGCGTCGAAGCGCCCGCCGAACCGATCCGCCGCGTGGCTGTCGAGAGTCAGCTCGACGGCGTCGCCGGCCCCGTCTCCGTGGGCGCCGGCGACGAGCGCCAGCTCGACGCGCCGCCGGCCGCCGAGGACCTCGCGGAGCGGGCGCCGGCCCGGCGCGTCCTCTGACGTCTCGTCGAGCAACCGCGGCGCGTCGAGGATCACCGGAGCCGACGCGGGCAGGTGATCGAGCAGCCGCGCGCCGCCCCCGTCGTCGTCGGCCGCGAGCGGCAGGATCACGAGCTCGCCGAGCGTCTCCGCCGAGCGCTGCGAGGTCGGATCGAAGAGGCGGATCGACTCCACGTCGTCGCCGAGCAGCTCGATCCGAACCGGGCTCGACGCGGCCGGCGAGAAGACGTCCACGATCCCGCCGCGTGCGCTCCACTGGCCGACCTCGACCACCGTGTCGGCGCGCTCGTAGCCGGCCTCGGCGAGCGCCGCCAGCAGCGCCTCGCGGTCGAGCCGGTCGCCCGTCGCCACCCGCAGCGTCCGCGCCGCGAACTCGGCGGCCGACGGCAGCGGCGTGTCGAGGGCCGCCGGGGTTGCGACGACGAGGACGGGCTCGGCCGTCGCGAGCCGGCGCACGATCGCGGCGCGCTCCGCCTCCGCCTCGCGGTGGCCGCCGCGCCAGAGTCGCGGCTCCCGCTCCGGGAGCTCGGCCGCGGCCGCGCCGAAGAAACGGAGATCCTGAGTCCAGCGGTGTGCCTCGCCGAGCGTCGGGACGACGACGAGAGCGGGCTGCGGGTGGGTCCGGAGCAGCTCGGCGAGGACGAACGCGCGGGCGGCGTCGTTGAGACCGGTGACGCGCAGACAGACGGGTCCCTCGGCGAACGTCTTCGCCAGCTCTGCGAACGCGGACCAGTCGTGCAGCAACATCCGAACCCTTGGGAGGGTACCACGGGGGCCACGCCCCCGCCCGCGCGGCGGTCCGTGCCTACTTCGGCTTGGCCAGGTAGAAAGAGAGCGTCTCGAGCTCGATAGACAGGTCCACGTTCTTGAGCCGGACGTCCTTGGGCACGCGCAGGCGGGTGGGCGCGAAGTTCAGGACCGCCTTGATGCCGGCGGCGACGAGCTGGTCCGCGACCGCCTGCGCCGACTCGGCCGGCACGGCGAGGATGGCGATCTGGATGCTCCGGGCGCGGACCTCCCCCGCCAGGTCGCGCGTGGCGACGATCGGCACGCGGTCGACGTCGCGCCCCACCTTGCCCGCGTCGTCGTCCACAATCGCCGCGATGCGGAACCCCTGCTGCCCGAATCCCCGGTAGTGGAAGAGCGCCGAGCCGAGATTGCCGAAGCCGACGAGCAGGACCGGCCACTCGCGATCGAGGCCCAGGATCCGCTGCAGCTCGGCCTTGAGACCAGTAACGTAGTAGCCGATGCCGCGCACGCCGAACTCGCCGAAGTAGGCGAGGTCCTTCCGGACCTGCGCGGAGTTGAGGTTGAAGCGCTCGGCCAGCTCCTGGGAGGAGATCGTCTTGATCCCGTCCTCCTCGAGCTGCAGCAGGCAGCGCGTGTAGACGGAGAGACGACGGATCGTCATCTCCGGGATCTTCGGCAGGCGGTGGCTCGGTCGGGGCGCCATCGGCGTCCGGCGCAT
>JBOHQB010000537.1:0-3310 GCA_050731995.1 Candidatus Rokuibacteriota bacterium | reverse complement strand
CGCGATGCCCGCGTGGATCTCGCGCGCGGCGCGGCTGGCGCGGGCGGCATGGTCGGGCTGCCGCACCGGCGCGTTCCAGAACGCCATGATGGCGTCGCCGATGAACTTGTCGACGGTGCCGCCCTCGTGCTGGATCACGCCGGTCAGCTCATTGAACAGCTCGTTCATCACCGCCACGACTTCCTCCGGTGTCCGCCCCTCGCTGAGGCTCGTGAACCCCGCGACGTCGGCGAACATCACCGTCAGCTCGCGCGTCTCGCCGCCGAGCGCCAGGCGATCCGGCGAAGCGACGAGGGCGTCGACGACTTCCGGCGCCAGGTATCGCGCGAAGGCGCCCTTGAGGAAGCGCCGCTCGCGGCCCTCGGTCAGATAGGCGTAGCCGGTCCCGCCCGCGTACGCAAGCCCGATCGCGAGCGTCGGCACGACGACGTCCACCCAGACGTTGCGCATCTGGAACGCGAGGACCGCGGCGGACGCGTGCAGCACGATGAGCCCCGTGGCCGTGACCGCGCCCGGCCGGACCGTGAGCCCCACGACGACCGCGCCGCAGAGCACGCCCAGGACCAGCGCGGCGGCGACACGGCCTGTGAGCGGGACGCGCCGGAGCGGGTCGCCGTGCAGCAAATTGTCGAGCGCCGTCGCGTGGATGATATAGCCCGGCGTCACCGACCTCATCGGGGTGACGCGCAGGTCGAGGAGACCCGCCGCCTTGGCACCGAAGATAACGAACTTGTCGCGAAACTTCTCCGGGTTCGCCGCGACGTCCGGCGTCATCCCCTCCGCCTGCTGCGTGGCGGCGCGCAGAACGTTGAAGAAGGAGAGCTCCTCGTACGCGCCCTCCCCACCGTGGAATCGAAGCAGCATCTGCCCCTCGCCGTCGAGCGGGATGTGACGCCCGTTGACGGCGAGGTGCGGTATGCGCCCCGACTTCACCTCCACGCGCGCGCCGCCGACAGCCGCCAGCGCGAGCGGGAGTGCGCGTATCTCCACCGCCGTCTCTGAGCGGCGGGGCTTGTAGGCGACGGATGGTCGTATCGCGCGGAGAGTGCCGTCGTCGTCTGGCTCGAAGGTGATCGAGCCAACGGCGCGTGTCGCGCGCAGGATCGGCTCGATGGGCAGCGTCGCCTTGTCGAACGGCTCGGCGAGCCGATAGTCGAACGGCTCCCCGATGGCCGAGGCGAGGCGTGTGGGGCCGAAGCCCGGAGCCCAGGTGTTGTCCGCCTTGGCGCCCTCGTGCGTGAGCATGACGGCGTGGACGACCGGTCCTCCGGCGGTCGCCCTGGCAAAATTGTCGTCGTCCGGGTACAGGTTTTCCCGTGTGTAGATCGAGACTTCGCTGAAGACGAGATCGAACGCGACGGCGCGGGCGCCGGCGCCGAGCAGGTACTTCAACACCTGGGCGTAGAAGTCGCGCGGCCACGGCCAGCCCTGCCTGGAGGCAGCCATGACGGCGTCGAGGGACTTCTGGTCGATCGCCACGAGGACGATCGACGGGTCGGCCTGCCGCGGATCGGCGAAGACCCGCATGCGGACGTCCAGCGTGCGCGCCTCCCATGTCTCGAAGAGGGGCGCGTACCCGGCCGTGATCGCCACGCCGCCGGCGGCGAGACCGATGAGCGCGCCGTACAGCCGCCGCCGGCTCAGCGTTTTTCGATCCCCAGCAGCTCGCCGAGCGACACACGCCGGAGCCTCGCGGGCGGCGCGAACTCGGCGTCCGTCACCTCACGGCGCTCCGCCTTGGAAATCGTGCTGCGTCCCGAGGCGCCGCCGCCGCCGTGATAGACGGAGCGAATCGGCCAGCCGGCGGTGTAGAGCTTGCGGTATTCGGGGTCGTCCTCCACGCCCGACGGCCCGCCCCGGGGATTGGCGTCGAGCATGCAGGCCATCATGCGCCCGAGCGTTTCCGCTGCGCGCTGCGGATCCAGCTCCTGCGTGATCGCCGGATCGGTCGTGAGCCACAGCTCCTCGTAGAGGCGGCCGTCCGAGACGATGCGGTATTTGCGCGTGGGCAGTCCCGCGATCGTCTCCGTCTCGCCCGTGCGCTCGACCATGACCTGGGGCTTGCGCGCGCCGCCGGCCCCCAGGCCAGGCGCCGGAGGACCGAAGCCGCCGAACTGGCGCAGCATCGCCCGCGCGCGCTCGCGCTCGGCGGGCGGCAGGCTCTCGATCTCCTTCTCGACGTCCCGCTGCGCCTCGCTGAGGACCTGCCGGAACGTCCCGCGCGCGGTCGTGCAGAATTCCTCGACGGTCCCCTCCCAGTAGGCGCGTCGCGTGGGATCGCTCATCCACAGGCGCGCGCGCGGGAGATCCATCGCGAAGGACGAGCCGTTGGAATCGCGCGGCTTGAGACGTATCCGGCCGCGCTGGAGGAAGGTCTCGTCACCATTGTCCTCGACGAAGACGAAGCCCGCGCCGGCCGCGCCCGGGACCAGCAGCGCGGCGACAAGCAGGAGGGTCACGAGAGGCGCGCGTCGCATGCCGCCCGACGCTAGCAGCGGGCAGGAGGGCTGTCAAACGCACCGGGCTTGAGCGCGGCGCGCTATCGGTGTAGGACTGTGGCCCATGACCAGCCGATCCGACAACCTGCCACGGCGCTTCGCGAAGATCTACACGGCGGCGATCACCGACGTCCTGGACGACATGGGGCTCCTGCGCCAGACGCTGCCGTCGGAGATCCGGCCGCTGGCGCCCGACATGCGCCTGGCCGGCTACGCCTTCACCGCGCGCGGGCGCGCGCGGCGCGGGTCGCCGCGCGAGAAGGACGCGACGCTGCGGGAGTTCCTCAAGATGCTGGGCGCGGTGCCGACCGAGTCCGTGTTCGTGCTCGCCGCCCACGACACCGAGGCGGCGCACTTCGGCGAGCTCTCGGCCGAGTGGTTCCGCGCCCGACGCGTGCGCGGGGCGGTCATCGACGGCGCGACACGCGACGCGGCGTTCATCACGCGCGTCCGCTTTCCGACCTTCGTCCGCTATCGCAGCCCGCAAGACTCCGTCCCGCGCTGGCGGGTGAGCGATTGGGGCCAGCCGGTGACGATCGGCGGGGTGCGCGTGGCGCTCGGCGACATCGTCGTCGGTGATGGAGACGGTGTCGTGGTCGTGCCGCGGCGGGTCGCCGCCGAGGTCCTGCTCCGTTGCGAGAAGCTCGTCGGAACGGAGGGGAAGGTCCGCGCGGCGGTGCGGAAAGGCATGACGCCGCTCGCCGCCTACGAGAAGTTCGGCGCGTTCTGATCAGCCGATATCGAGGAGCGTCACGGCGCAGCATGGGCGCTCCGAGCGTTGGGGGGTTCGAGGCCGCGTGCGCGTACCGAGG
>JBOHQB010000536.1:0-1756 GCA_050731995.1 Candidatus Rokuibacteriota bacterium | reverse complement strand
AGCATCCGCAGCCGCCGCTCGAGCCACTTCAGCGACGTGGACCAGCGAAGCCGCCGGTACTGCGTCTCCTGCGCCGCGATGTACGCCTCGCGCGAGGCCAGATGGCCGAGCCAGGAGCGGATGCGCGCGGCCTGCTCCGCGTAGCGCGAGTCGGGATAGCGCGCCTGCGCCGCCTCGACGAGCTCGAGCGCGCCGAAGACGTTCTCGCGATAGAGCTCGAAGCGGACGGTCTGGATGGTCGCGTCCACGTCGCGCGGGTCGCCGGGGAACGCGTTCATCAGAGGGGGAGGTTATCATGGGGCCATGGCCGGATCGTCCGCGCGCCCTCTCCTCGAGTTCTCGGCGGGAGGCCTCGTCCTGGACGAGCGCGGCAGCGTGCTCCTGATCCGCGCGCGCGACCTGCGCGACCGGCCGGTCTGGACGCTGCCCAAGGGCGCGCTCAACCCGGGCGAGACGAGCGTGGACGCCGCGCTGCGCGAGGTGCGCGAGGAGACCGGTTACCAGTGCGAGGTCGTGCGCGAGCTCGAAGCGGTCACGTACTGGTTCCAGCGCAGCGGGCAGCGCATCCGCAAGACCGTGCGCTGGTTCCTCATGCGGCCCCTCGAGAAGGTCGGCGATCACGACCACGAGGTCGACGAGGTGGTGTGGGCCGAGCCCGAGGAGGCGCGCGGGCGCCTGCGCTACGACTCCGACCGGCGACTGCTGACGCTGACCCGGACGGGCTAGCGCCGACTCAGGGCTCGGGGAAGAGCCGCTCGCCGTTCTTCCAGGCGATCTGCTCGGCGACGTCGCGCGGCAGCTGGCCGAGCCAGACCTGCACGTCGCGCATATAGCTACCGACGATCTCCCAGCGGGACGTCGTCCACGTGTCGGTCCCGACCATGAAGCGGTCGGGGTGCTTCAGGAACACCGCCCGCCAGCCGGGATCGAGCACGCCGCCTGGCGCGACGTCGGTCCGCAGCGCCAGCTCTACCCAAAGCATCGGATAGGTGTCGAGGAGTCGCTGGACCGTCGCCGGCGACGCGCCCATGCCCGCGTGGGCCCAGAGGAGCTTCGTCTTCGGATACTGCTTCAGCATCGCCTCTGCCGTCGCGTCGTCGATGTGGCTCTGGAAGAAGATCCCGCGCTCGGCCGCCAGCTCGGCAAACCGCCGGACGACCGGGGCGTCGACGTCCGAGGCGCCGAAGTGTGCCTCGCCGAGGCCTTTGTAGATCCCGCGCTTGAGCCGCTCCTCGACGTAGGCCTGCACCGCGAGATCGCGCGTCCACGAGCCCATATCGTCGCGCGTGCGGTACGGGCGAAGGAAGGGCACGATGCTCTTCGGCGCCTTCTCGTAGAGCTTGAGCGTGCCCTCGTCGGGAGTCGACGAGACGATGGCGCGGCGGACACCCGCCTTCGCGAGGATCGACAGGATGCGCTCGGGCGTGTAGGAGCCCCAGTCCGGCCGGCTGTAGTGGATGTGGGCGTCGAAGATGGGGTACTGGCCCGATTGCGCGCCGGCCGCCGCCGGCAGGAAGAGGAGCGCCGCGAGAAGCGCGAGCCCGAGTCGCCGGAGCGTCATGGCCGCGATGCTATCACGAGCGGCGGCGGGCCCGACGCGGTCCGTCGCGCTCGAGTGTGAGCAGCTGTGTCTTCATCCAGCCGCCGAAGGCGTAGTGATTCCAGGTGCCGTCGCGACGGATGACGCGGTGACAGGGCACGAGGATCGGCACGGGGTTCGTCGCGAGCGCGTTGCCCACCGCGCGCGCCGCGCGCG
>JBOHQB010000535.1:0-3740 GCA_050731995.1 Candidatus Rokuibacteriota bacterium | reverse complement strand
GCGCGGGCCCGTGCGGCTCGCGCTCCGCGCCGCGTGCCACGCGCTGGCGCGCCTGACCCGATGATCCCGGTCCGGAGTGCCGCGACCGCCTGGCGCGTCATCGAGGGCGAGGCGGTCATCCTGTCGCTCGACACGAAGGTTCTGCGCGGCCTCAACGCGGTCGGCAGCCGCGTGTGGGAGCTGATCGACGGTCAGCGCAGCGTCGAGGAGATCGTGGACGTGATCGCGCGCGAGTTCACGGCGGAGCGCGCGACCGCGGTGGCGGACGTGGGCGCCTTCGTGAAGGACCTGCTCGAGCGCGGTCTGGTGATGGTCCGGCCGTGAGCCGCTTCGTGCTCCTCGACAGCGGCGAGGAGCTGAGCGCGGCGACCGAGCCGCGCTTGACGGCGGCCGGCGCGCCCGTCGCGCTCCGCCTGCTCGAGGACGCGCCGCCGTTTCCCGACTGCCCGGTCTTCCACGTGGCGCCCGCCGCCGGCGTCCGCGCACGCGGCCTCGTCCTCTGCCGCGCTGCGGACGGCTACGCGCTACGCCCGGCGGCCGAGGCGCGCGACACCGCCCTCGCGCGCGTCGTCTCCATGGTCTACCGGTCTTCGCTCTTTCCGATCGGCCGCGCGCCGCTCCGCTGGCTCTCGCCCCCCTGGCTCGTGCGCGCGCTCCGCGTCCTCGAGATCCTGAACCGCTTCCGGCATCCGCTGACACCGCCAATGTTCCTCGGGAGCGCGGACGCGTGCCTCGACGGCGTGCGCGCGAAGTACGGTGACCCGGTCGAGGTGCGCGAGTACCGCCGTCACGCGCTCGGCGGCGCCGAGCCCGACGAGCTCGACTTCATCCGCGCCCACGCGCCTCCGGGCGCGCGCGTGCTCGACGTCGGCTGCGGCGCCGGCCGCGAGGCGCTCGGTCTCGCCCGCATCGGCTACCGGGTGACGGGCATCGACCTGGCGCCGGCGATGGTCGAGGCGGCACGCCGCCTCGCCGCCGAGGCCGGGTTGTCGATCGAGTTCCGCGCCCAGAACGTGATGGACCTCGAGGACCCGCCCGGCTCATGGGACGCCGTCTACCTGGGCGCTCCGCTCCACCACATTCCCGGGCGCGCCCGGCGCGTGGCGACGCTCGCCCAGATCCGCCGCGCGCTCGCGCCCGACGGCGTGCTCCTCCTCATGCTCGCCTATCGTGACTGCCGGCCGTGGTCGCGGAGCCGTCTCGTGGACGTGTGCCGGCGCGTCGGCGCCCGCGTGCTGGGGTCCGACCGCGTCTCGGAGCCCGGCGACGACTGGATGCTCGAGGTCTCGCAGGCGAGCGATCCGCATACACCGGTCTTCTTTCACAATTTCGACGGCCCCGACGACGTGCGCGACGAGCTGGAGGCCGCCGGATTCGCGTCCACGGAGGTGAAACCGGGCTGGTGGGTCTGCCACGCATCTGCTAGGGTGACCTGAACCGGAGGGTGACCGATGAACACACCGGACCAGCGACGAGTCGAGCAGACCGACGAGCGGCCGCGCCGGCCGTACGAGCGCCCGGTGATCGCCTGGGAGGAGGAATTCAGCCCCTACGCGTTCTCGGGGTGCGGCAAGATGGCCCCCTCGGGCGGCGCGTGTATGCTCGTCAACATGTCGTGATCGCCGTCGAGATCGCCGGCCTCGTCTTCTCCGTCGCGTGCGCGGACGCGGCCTTCGCCGCGCTGCTCGCCGACCGCTGGGCGGACTTCGCGACCCGTGCCCCCGCCGACGTCACACTGGACGTCAAAGTCGTGGCCCCGCCGCCGGACGCCGAGGTCCTCGCGTGGAGCGGGCCCTTCGCCCGGTTGCATCAGCGAAACAGCGAGCTCCTGATCGAAGGGCCCGGCTTCGCGGGGACCTACGACGCGCGCGCCGGTCGCGGTCGGATCTCGCAGCCCGCCGATCCCGCGCCGCTCGAAACCCTGCTGACCGCGATCATCGCGAGCCGGCTGCTCGAGGAAGGGGGCTGCCTGCTGCACGCCGCAGCGCTCGCGTGCGCCGACGGCGCGCACGTCTTCTTCGGCCCGTCGGGGAGCGGCAAGACCACCGTCGCGACGCTCGTCGGCGACGGCGTGATCACTGATGAGATCACGGCGTTCCGGCGGACGGCCGACTGCTGGCGGGTCTCGGGCGTGCCATGTCGCGGCGTCCGGCTCGAAGCCGACCTCGCGGGTCTGTTCCGGCTCCGGAAGGGGGCGACGACGCTCTTCCGGCGCCTCGGTCCCGGCGAGGCCGCGCGCGAGCTCCTCGGCTGCGCGTTCCTACCGCGCGCCGACGGCCCAGAGATCGCGCGCTTTCTCGGTATCGCCGCCGCCCTCATCGCGACGGTCGGGTGCCGGGAGATGACGTTCGCGCTGGACGGCGCGTTCCGGGACGCGCTGCCGAGCCGCGCCCTCGAGGTTGCGCGATGAGCGAGCACTATCTCGGCGTCATCCGTGCGGCCTCGCGGGCACACGTGCCGTTGACCGTGCTGTTCGAGGTCACGCACCGCTGCAATCTCGGCTGCCAGCACTGCTACCTCACGGAGGGGCCCGTCGGCCGGCCGAAGCCCACGCGCGTGGAGCTGACGCTCGAGGAGATCCGTCCGATCTTCGACGACCTCGCCGAGGCCGGGACCTTCTTCCTCACGCTGACGGGCGGCGAGGTGTTCATGCGGCGGGACTTTCTCGAGATCCTCGCCGAGGCGCGCGCGCGATCCTTCTCGGTCACGATCTTCACCACGGGCACGCTCCTCACCGAGGACACCGCCGACCAGGTGGCCGCCCTCCATCCGCTGTCGATCGAGGTGTCCATCTACAGCGCGCGGCCCGAGGTCCACGACGCGATCACGCGCATCCCCGGCTCGCACGCGCGGTCCCTGCGCGCGCTGAGGCTGCTCCGCGACCGCGGCGTGGTGATCTTGATGAAGAGTCCCGTGATGAGCCTCAACGGGGGCGAGTACCACGGGATCGTCGCCCTCGCCGATGAGCTCGGCGCCGGCTACGGCTTCGACCCGCTCCTGATCCCCCGGCGCGACGGCGACCGGACGCCGCTCGCGCTGGCCCCGGACCGCGCCGCGATGCGCGAATTCCTTCACGATCCCGTGCTCGCGCGCGAGCTCTCCCAGCCGGTGCGCTGCCTGCCGCAGAAGGGCGAGGAGCTGTGCGGCTCGGGCCGGCGCACCTGCATGATCTCGCCCTACGGCGACGTCTTCCCGTGCGGCGTACATCCCACGTCCGCGGGCAACGTCCGCGAGCACAGGTTTCTCGATATTTGGCGGGGCTCGCCGCTGCTGCAGTCGCTCAGGCGGACGACGGTGGGCGACCTCAAGGGCGGTGCACGGGCCGGCGCGGGCTTCCGCTGCAGCGCGCTCGCGCTGATCGAGGAAGGCGACTTCCTCGCGCCGTTTCCGCGCGGCGAGGCGATGGCGGAGCTCGCTGCCGAGGCAGGCGACGGCTCCGGCTGAGAGACGCGGCGGCACCGCCCGGCATCTCCTGGGCGTGGCCCGCCTGCACGAGGCCCTCGACGCGCTGGCGCTCACGGGGATCGAGGCCATAGCGCTGAAGGGACCGACGCTCGCCGAGGCCCTCTGGCCCGTGCCGGCGGAGCGTCCGTTCACGGACCTCGACCTCTTCGTCCACGAGCGCGATCGCGTCCCGGCGGTCGCCGCGCTCACCGCCATCGGCTATCGTCACCTGTCGCTCGACCGCTCGCTCCGGTGGGAGCTTGCCCACGGCACGACGGTCACGCTCGTCCCCGAGA
>JBOHQB010000534.1:0-6253 GCA_050731995.1 Candidatus Rokuibacteriota bacterium | reverse complement strand
GTGGTAGCATCTCCGCCACCGCACCATTGTCAGGAGGCCGGTCAATGGCGATCGAAGTCGGCAAGATCCGGAACGTCGGCATCGTCGGTCACGGCGGCGTCGGCAAGACCTCCCTCGTCGAGGCCATGCTCCACACGGCCGGCGCCGTGAACCGGCTGGGGAAGGTCGACGACGGCACCACGACCACGGACTTCGACCCCGACGAGATCAAGCGGAAGATCACGATCAACACCGCCGTCGCGTACTGCGACTGGCAGGGCCACCGGATCAACCTCGTCGACACGCCGGGATACGGCGATTTCATCGCCGACGCGCGGGCGGGCCTCCGCGTGGTCGAGGCGGCGCTCGTCGTCGTGGACGCGGTCGCGGGCGTCCAGGTTCAGACCGAGAAGGTGTGGAAGTTCGCGAGCGAGTTCGAGCTGCCGCGCGCGGTCGTCGTCAACCGGCTGGAGCGCGAGCGCGCCGACTTCTTCCGCACGCTCGAGTCGCTGACGCGCCGGCTCAAGGGGCGGATCGTGCCGCTCCAGATCCCGGTGGGCGAGGAGCAGGGCTTCAAGGGGTTCGTGAACCTCGTCACGATGAAGGCGACGACCTTCGCCGACGGCAAGGCCACCGAGGGGGACATTCCCGGCGACCTCGCCGACCGCGCGAAGGAGTACCGCGAGAAGCTCGTCGAGGCGGCGGCGGAGACCGACGACGATCTGCTCGCCAAGTACCTCGAGGAGGGCTCGCTCGCCGAGGCCGAGATGCTCAAGGCGCTCCGCGCCGGCATCGCGCAGGGGAAGGTGATCCCGGTGCTCTGCGCGGCGGCGACGAAATCCATCGGCGCCGCGGCGCTCCTCGAACTCATGGTGCACGAGTTCCCGTCGCCGCTCGACCGCGGCCCCGTGAGCGGCACGGATCTCAAGTCCAAGCAGGCGGGCACGCGGGCGCCGGACCCCAAGGCGCCGGTGTCGGTGCTCGTCTTCAAGACGCTCTCCGACCCGCACGTCGGCAAGCTCTCCCTCTTCCGCGTCTTCTCGGGGGCGCTCCGGGGGGACTCCACGCTCGCGAACCCGGCGCGCGGCGCGAGGGAGCGCATGGGCCACATCTCGTGGATGCAGGGCAAGACGGTGAAGAGCGTGGAGGCGCTCGGCCCCGGCGAGATCGGCGTCGTCGCGAAGCTCAAGGAGACGCAGACCGGCGACACGCTCTGCGACGAGGCGCAGCCCTTCGAGCTGCCGCGCATCACCTTCCCCGAGGCGGCGATCTCGTTCGCGATCCAGCCCAAGACGCGCGGCGACGAGGACAAGATCTCGACCGCGCTCGCGCGCCTCACCGAGGAGGACCCGACGGTCCACTACCACTTCGACTCCGAGACGAAGCAGCTCCTCGTCGCCGGCGTCGGGAGCCTCCACGTCGAGATGGTCGTCGAGCGCATGAAGCGCAAGTACAATGTGGACGTGAGTCTCCTGCCGCCGCGCATCCCGTACAAGGAGACGGTCAAGGGGCGCGCGGAGGGGCAGGGCAAGTACAAGAAGCAGACCGGCGGGCGCGGGCAGTACGGCGACACGTGGCTCCGCGTCGAGCGGCTCCAGCGCGGCGGCGGCTTCGAGTTCGTGGACGACGTGTTCGGCGGCGCGATTCCGCGCAACTTCATCCCCTCGGTCGAGAAGGGCGTGCGGGAATGCATGAAGAAGGGGATCCTCGCCGGCTACCCGATCGTGGACGTCAAGGTCACGCTCTACGACGGCTCCTATCACGACGTCGACTCCTCCGACATGGCCTTCCAGATCGCCGCCTCGATGGGGCTCCAGAGGGTCTTCATGGAGGCGCACCCGATCCTGCTCGAGCCGATCATGAACGTCGAGGTGACGGCGCCGCAGGAGACGACCGGAGACGTCATCGGCGACTTCAACTCGCGGCGCGGGCGGATCGTGGGCATGGAGCCGACGGGCGAGACCGCGCTCGTGCGGGCCGCCGTGCCGATGGCCGAGATGCTGACGTACGAGTCGACCCTCCGCTCGATGACGGGTGGCCGGGGCGCCTACTCGATGGAGTTCTCGCACTACGAGGAGGTCCCGGCCTTCCTCGCCGAGAAGGTCGTGAAGGACATCAAGGCCGAGCGAGAGAAGGCGGAGAAGCACTGATAGAATAGGGGCCCATGATCTTCCAGCAGCTCGTCAACGACGAGTCGGGGTGCCTCTCCTATCTCATCGGCTGCTCGCGCGCGGGCCGGGCGCTGATCGTCGATCCCGGGCGCGACCGGGTGCACGACTACGTCGCGCTGGCCCGCAAGAAGGGGCTCCGGATCACGGACGTCGTCGAGACTCACACGCACGCCGACCACATCTCGGGCAACCGCGATCTCGCCGCGCTCACCGGCGCGACGATCCACGCCCACGCCGCCGGCGGCGTCGCGTTCGACCATCACGATCTCCGCGACGGCGACGTGCTGAGGGTCGGCAACGTCGAGGTGAGGGTCGCGCACACGCCGGGTCACACGCCGGACTCGGTCTGTCTGCTGGTGACCGACCACGACCGCGGCGACGACCCGTGGTTCGTGCTGACCGGCGACACGCTCTTCGTCGGCTCGGTGGGCCGGCCCGACCTCGGTGGGGCGCGCGCGGCCGAGGACATCTACGAGAGCCTCCGGACCGTGCTCATGCCGCTCGACGACAGCGTGGAGGTCTACCCGGCGCACGGCGCGGGCTCGTCGTGCGGCCGCGCGATGTCGTCGAAGACCGGCTCGACGATCGGCTTCGAGCGGCGCTTCAACCCGGCGTTCCGCATCGACGACAAGGGCCGCTTCGTGTCCTTCATCATGGCGGACATCCCGCCCAAGCCCGCGGCCTTCGAGACGATCGTCGGCAAGAACCGCGGCACGATCCCGCTCGTCAACGCCAAGCCGCGGCCGTACTCGGCCCGCGAGGCGTGGGACGCGATGCGGCGCGGCGCGCTCGTCGTGGACCTGCGCGACCCGGCCACGTTCGGCGAGGCGCATGTGCCCGGCGCGCTCAACGTGTGGGTCGAGAGCCCCCAGTTCGCGGAGCGCGTGGCGATGTTCGTGCCGGCGGGCACGCCGATATTGCTCATGGCGCCGGGCCCCGCGGACCGCGAGCACGCGACGCAGGCGCTCTCGCGGGTCGGCGTGGACGACGTTCCCGGCTTCCTCGAGTGGGGGATGATCGAGTGGAAGAGCGAGGGGTTGCCCGTCGAGCGCGTCCCGCAGATCACGGTACACGACCTTTCGCACTGGCTCGAGGAGCACCGCGACATCGTCGTCGTCGACGTGCGCGAGCCCTCCGAGTGGGCCGAAGGGCACATCCCGGGTGCCGTGGCGCTGCCGATGAGCGAGGCCGCGGCGCGTGGGCGCGAGCTGCCGGCCGACCGGCCGAAGGCGGTCCTGTGCGCCGGCGGCCTGCGCTCGAGCACCGTGATCAGCTCGCTCAAGCGGCAGGGCCGCGGAGACTGGTTCAACGTCACCGGGGGCATGACCGCGTGGGCCCGCGTCGGCGGACCTCTCGAGCGCCCGCCGGCGCCGCGCTGACCCGTCGCGCGCGGGACGAATGACGCGCGTCCTCGCGTCACAGCACGACGCGCTCTTCGGCCGCGCGTGGCCGGTCTGGGGCGCGGCGATCCTCGTCGCCACGATCAACGTCTTCCTCTTCGCCTTCGACCGGCCGTGGACCGCGTCCGACGGTCTGCGGAACTGGGGCGACTGGCTCCTGACCGGGGCCGGGATCGTGCGACGACCCGATCTCGTCACGCCCTGGCTCTACTCCGGCTCGCTCCTGAACCTGGGCGTGCTCCTCGGCGGCTGCGCCGCGGCGCTGCTGAGCCGCGAGTTCGCCGTGCGCGTGCCGGGCTCGGGCGAGCTCGTCAAGGGCGCGGCGGGCGGACTCCTGATGGGCGTCGGCGCGATGCTCGCGTTCGGCTGCAACATCGGCGGCTTCTTCTCGGCCGTGAGCGCGTTGAGCCTCGCGGGCTTCTGCATGGCGGTCGGCCTCGGCCTGGGATCCTTCATCGGGCTGCGCTATCTCATGTGGGAGACGGCGCGTCATCCCGGCTGGTCGAGCGGCGCGGGGCCTGTCTTCGCGCGCGCCGGCGCGACGGGGAGCCGCCAGCCGCTCGCCGGCTGGATCCTGCTCGCGCTGCTCGCGGCCGCGCCGTTCGCGTACGCGCGCGCCGGGCTCGCGGCGCAGGGCATCTTCCTGCTCTTCGGCGTCGCCTTCGGCGTCGTCTTCCAGCGCTCGCGCTTCTGCCTGGTGCGCGCCTTCCGGGAGCCGTTCCTCACGGGCGACGCCGAGCACACGCGCGCCGCCGCGCTCGCGCTGGCGATCAGCACGCTCGGCTTCGCGATCCTCAAGGCGACGGACCTCAAGGACAAGGGCGACTGGGTGTTCGCCGCCGCGGGGGTCGGCGCGCTCGCCGGCGGCACGCTGTTCGGGACCGGCATGACGCTCGCCGGAGGCTGCGGCGCCGGCTCGATCTGGCGCGCGGGGGAGGGGCAGGTGAAGCTCTGGGTGGCGCTCCTGACGTTCGCGCTCGGCGCCTCGCTCGGACGACTCGCCCTGAGTGCGGCGGGCGCCACCGCGCATCTCGGGTTCGCCGTGTTCCTGCCGTCGGCGCTCGGCTGGTCGTGGGCCCTCCTGTCCACGCTGGTCGTGATCGCGCTCTGGGCCGTCGCCGCGACCTGGAACGAAGAGACGCGGCGGTTCGCCGCGCTCGAGTGACGTGGTAAGGTACCGGCCGTCACGGGAGGTGTGGCGATGGCACGCATGACGCGCAGGGAGTTTCTGAGGACCTCGGGTGCCGGTGCGGGAGTGCTCGCCGCGGCGTCGGTCGGGGGCTGCGCGACCGGCGCCGGCGGAATCGCGCCCGCGGGGGACCGCCGCGTGATCGTCGTCGGCGGTGGCTGGGGCGGGGCCACGGCCGCAAAATACGTCCGGCTCACGGACCCGTCGATCGAGGTCGTTCTCCTCGAGCCCAACCAGCAGTTCGTCTCGTGTCCGATGTCCAGTCTGGTGCTGAGCGGCGTGCGCTCGATCGGCAGCCTCACCTTCGGGTACCGCGGCCTCCGGGAGCACGGCGTGAAGATTCGCCACGAGATGGCCTCGGTCATCGACACGGACCAGCGGCGCGTGCGGGTCGGCGACGGCTATCTGGCCTACGACCGGCTGATCATGTCGCCGGGCATCGACTTCCAGTTCGACCAGGTCGACGGGCTCGCGGCGGCGCAGGACCGGGTGCTGCACGCGTGGAAGGCGGGCCCGCAGACCGTCGCGCTCGCGCGGCAGATCGCGGCGATGGCGGACGGCGGCGTGTTCGTGCTCACGGTGCCGCCGATCGCCTATCGCTGCCCGCCGGGGCCCTACGAGCGCGTCTGCCAGGTCGCCTGGTATCTCAAGAAGCACAAGCCTCGCGCCAAGGTGATCGTGCTCGACGCCAACCCGAACATCGCCTCGAAGACCGCGCTCTTCCGCGCGGCCTGGCAGGCGTACCCGAACATCGAGTACCGCGGCTCGAGCAAGGTGACGAAGGTCGACCCGGTCACGCGCGAGGTGACGACGGAGTTTGGTGACAAGGTGAAGTACGAGGTGCTGAACCTGATCCCGCCGCAGCGCGCCGCCAACATCGCGCAGGCCGCCGGGCTCACCGGCGCCGACGGGCGCTGGTGCGAGGTGGACCACGTGACGTACGAGTCGGTCAAGGCCAAGAACGTCCACGTGATCGGCGACGCGACGATCGGGCTACCCGTGCCGAAGTCGGGCACCATCGCCAACAGCATGGGAAAGATCGCCGCTCAGGCGGTGGTGAGTCTCATGAACAACAAGACGCCGGCGGAGATGGCGCCCGTCAACACCTGCTACTCGTGGGTCAGCGACACCGAGGTGATGGCCGTCGTCAACGCGTACCGGATCGAGAACCGCAAGGTCGTCCAGATCGAACAGAAGCTGACCCCGGGCCAGTCGGCGCTCTACGCGCAGCACGCGCTGGGTTGGGCGAACTCGATCTGGGCGGACATACTCGGCTGAGCGGGGGCTACCATGACGACGACGCGTGGGCTTCAGATCATCGCCATCCTGCTCGCGCTGGTCGCGCTCGGCGCGCCCGCGGGTGCCGGTCCGGATCAGCCCGGCTACCCGAAGGCCTTCTCGTGCAGCGCCTGCCACGGGCAGGACGGCAACAGCCGCTCGGATGCCGTCCCGATCCTGGCCGGCATGCCGACCTGGTACTTCAAGAAGGCGATGGACGACTACGCCGCCGGCCG
>JBOHQB010000533.1:0-2080 GCA_050731995.1 Candidatus Rokuibacteriota bacterium | reverse complement strand
TGACCAAGCGAGTGACGATCGAGTCCACTGCCGAGGCTTACCTGGAATTGCTGGCGTCGCGCGGCGTCGAATACCTCTTCGGTAACGCGGGGACCGACTTCGCGCCGCTGATCGAGGCGTACGCGCGACGCCTGGCCCAGGGCCAGACGCAGCCGCGCCCCATGACCGTGCCTCACGAGATCGTGGCCGTCGCGATGGCCCACGGCTACGCGATGGTCACCCGCCGTGCGCAGGCCGTCATGGTCCATGTCATCGTCGGCACGGCCAACGGGCTCGGCGGCGTGATCAATGCGGCGTGCGCGAACGCGCCGATGCTCTTCACGGCCGGGCGCAACCCGCTCACCGAGTCGGGGCTCCGCGGCAGCCGCGACCGCCAGATCCACTGGGCGCAGGAGTCGTTCGACCAGGGCGCGATGGTGCGCGAGTTCGTGAAATGGGACTACGAGCTCCGCAACTTCGTCCAGCTCGAGACCGTCGTCGACCGGGCGCTCGCGATCGCGCAGGCCGAGCCGCAGGGCCCCGTCTACCTGACCCTGCCCCGCGAGGTCATCGGTGAGCGCCACGAGACCTTCGAGTACTCCGAGCCCTCGCGGATGCCGAGACCCTCGGAGGCCACGGCCGATCCCGCCGACGTCGCCGAGGCCGCGCGGGTGCTGGCAGCCGCGCGCAACCCGATCGTCGTCACCAAGGCGGGCGGCCGCGATCCGCGCGCCGTCCCGGCGCTCGTCCGCCTCGCGGAGACGCTCGGCGCCGGAGTCTTCGAGCACTTCCACACCCACCTCAACTTCCCGCAGGACCATCCCCTCCACATAGCCTTCGACGTCCAGCCCTATCTGGGCCAGGCCGACGCGATCATCGTGCTGGAATGCGACGCGCCGTGGTTCCCCGTCGCCGGGAACCCGAGCCGTGACGCCAAGGTCGTCCAGATCGGTGTGGACCCGCTCTTCTCTCGCATGCCGATCCGCGGATTCCCCGGCGACGTCTCGCTCTCCGGCGCGCCACGGCTCACGCTCGCCGCGCTCGCCGACGCGCTCCAACCGCTGGTGGACCGGGCGGCCGTCGCCGAGCGGCGGGGGCGCTGGGCGACCGAGCACCAGCGACTGCGCGATACGTGGGCGGTGACGGCCGCGAAGGCCCGCTCCGCGGCGCCGATCGAGATGTCGTGGCTCTCGCGCTGCATCCATGATCTCTTCGACGACCGGACGATCCTCGTCAACGAGTACGACTTCGACGCGACCCAGGGGTGCTTCACCACGCCCGGCTCGTACTTCAACTCGCCGGCGTCCTCGGCGCTTGGCTGGGGGCTCGGCGCCGCGCTCGGCGCCAAGCTCGCCGCGCCGGACAGGACCGTCGTCTGCTGCGTCGGCGACGGTGCCTACGTCTTCGGCGCGCCGACGGCAGCGCACTGGGTCGCACGCGCGGCGGAGATCCCGGTGCTCTTCGTCGTCTTCAACAACCGGACGTGGAACGCCGTCAAGCGCGCGACCACCTCGTTCGCTCCGGACGGCTGGGCGGTGAAGACCGGCGCCATGCCGCTGACGTATCTCGACCCGGCGCCCGACTACGAGCTGGTGTGCCGGGCCTCGGGCGGCTGGGCCGAGCGCGTGGAGGATCCGGCGGCGCTGCCCGAGATGCTCGCCCGCGCGCTGAAGGTCGTCCGCGAGGAGAAGCGCCAGGCCCTGCTCAACGTGATCTGCCGAAAGCCGTGAGGAGGTACCCGCGATGACGGTGCTCGATGCCGACGGCCACGTGATCGAGTCCTACGCGCAGATGGCGAAGTATCTCGACGAGCCCTACCGGCACCGGCCGCTCACGTTTCCGTGGTACGCGGCCGACGGTTGGGATCGCCGCCTCATCGACAAGTTCCACGACACGGGCGGCACGGCGGACGAGTGGCTCCGTGCCATGGACCGGGGCGGCGTCGAGCTTGCGGTGCTCTACCCGACGCTCGGCCTCTTCATGTCGTTCCTCAAGGACCGCGAGTGGGCGGTGCGCCTCTGCCGTGCCTACAACACCTTCATGCACGAGGAGTTCACGCGCGTGAGCCCGCGCCTGAAGGCGGTCGCGCTCCTGCCGATCC
>JBOHQB010000532.1:0-1824 GCA_050731995.1 Candidatus Rokuibacteriota bacterium | reverse complement strand
GCGCTCGAGTGTGAGCAGCTGTGTCTTCATCCAGCCGCCGAAGGCGGAGTGATTCCAGGTGCCGTCGCGACGGATCACGCGGTGACAGGGCACGAGGATCGGCACGGGCTTCGTCGCGAGCGCGTTGCCCACCGCGCGCGCCGCGCGCGGACGCCCCGCGCGGCGTGCCAGCTCGATGTACGAGCGCGTCCGTCCGTACGGGATCCGCCCGGCCTGGCTGAGGACCTTCGCCTGGAACGGCGGCAGCCCGGCGAGATCCAGCGCCACCGAGAAGACGGCGCGCCGGCCGGCGAGGTACTCGGCGAGCTCGCGCCGCGCGCGCGCCGCGTGACGCCGGCCGGCTGCTGTGGCGCGATCGGCGCCAGGGCCGTAACGCAAACGGCGAACGCCACGATCCGTCGCCTCTATCCTGAACCGGCCGAGGAGGATCCGCATCGCCGCAAGCCTACACGAGCGTGCCCGCACCGCGGTGTAAGATCAGGCCCGGTCATCTCACGGTAGGGAGGTAGCCATGGTCTCAAGACGAGGCTTCCTGATCGCGACCGGCGCCGCCGCCGCCGGGGCGGTGCTCCGTAGCCCGGCGTCCGCCCAGCAGCCGCCGGCGCCGCCCCCGCCCGTCCCGGGCAAGGAGCGGCTCATCGTGCGCAGCGGGCGTCCTGTGAATCTCGAGGCGCGGCTCGCCGACCTGACCACCTACGAGACGCCGGAGGCGACGTTCTTCGTCCGCAACAACTACGACGGGTCTCCGATCGACCCCGCGCAGTGGTCGGTCAAGATCGAGGGCGAGGTGGACAACCCCGTCGTTCTCCGCCTCGACGACCTCAGAAAGCTTCCAGCCGTCACGCAGGACGTGCTGCTCGAGTGCGCGGGCAACGGCCGCTCGTTCCACAGGCCGCGGGCCTCCGGGATCCAGTGGGAGAACGGCGCGGTCGGCAACCAGACGTGGAAGGGCGTGCGCCTCGCCGACGTCCTCGCCTTGGCCAAGCCGCGGCCATCCGGACTTCACGTCGCGTTCGACGGCGCCGACAAGCCGCCGACGCCGGCGGCGCCCGATTTCATCCGCTCGGTGCCGATGTGGAAAGCCCTTGAGCGCCACACGATGATCGCGCTGGAGATGGGCGGCAAGCCCCTGCCGCACCTGCACGGGGGGCCGGCGCGCGTCATCGTCCCCGGCTTCGTCGGCTCGGCGTCGATGAAGTGGCTCGAGCGGATCATGGTGCTGACCGAGGAGTTCAACGGCTTCTACATGAAGTCGAACTACACCGCGCCGCGCGCCGACAACGACAAGGAGATCTACTCGCTCGGCTCGCTGGAGGTGAAGTCGCTGATCGTCGCGCCTGCCGAGGGCGGCAAGCTCGCCGCCGGCCGCGTCACCGTGTGGGGCTGGGCCTGGGCGGGTGAGGGAGAGCTCACGGGCATCGACGTCTCGACCGACGGCGGCCAGACGTGGGCCCCGGGCCGATTCGCCGGCAAGTCGGACCGCTACTCGTGGCGGAAGTTCGAGTACGACTGGGACGCAAAGCCGGGCGCACACACCGTCATGGCGCGGGCGAGCGACAGCCTCGGGCGCGTGCAGCCGACGAGCCGCGCGTTCAACCGCCTCGGCTACCGCTGGAACGTCATCCACGCTGTCAAGGTCGATGTGGCGTGACACGCTGGTGGCCGCCGCCCTCGTCGGATTGGGGGCGGCGGCCGCGCTTCACACCCCGTCCGCGCGCGCGCAGGAGGCGCCCATCCCCCGGACGGAGGGCTGGGAGCTGATCATGCGCTGCGTGATCTGCCACAGCGTCGAGATCGCGGTGCAACAACGCTTCGGGCCCCGGG
>JBOHQB010000531.1:0-2837 GCA_050731995.1 Candidatus Rokuibacteriota bacterium | reverse complement strand
GGTTTACTGACCCCGAACTGACCGAGACGCTGAAGAAGGAGGTGCTTCTCTTCGATGGGACGGCCCCGGAGCAGGGCGAAATCCTAGAAGAGATGCGCGCCGCGATCGCCGAGGAGGTCCAGAAGATCGCCTACGACGAGGTGCTCTACGTACCGTGGGGCCAGTTCGTGGTGCCGGGCGCGTTCCGCAAGAACGTCCAGGGGCTGCTCGAGTTCGGCGCCACGCTGCTCTGGAATATTTCGCTGTAGCCATGGCGCGTGTCGTCACGGTTGGCGCCGCGCAGCTCGGCCCCATCGCGCGGAGCGAGGGCCGGGGCGCGGTCGTGAAGCGGCTGATCGAGCACCTGCACCAGGCGAGCGTGCGCGGCTGCGACCTCGTCGTCTTCCCCGAGCTCGCGCTGACGACGTTCTTCCCGCGCTGGTACATGGACGATCAGCGCGCGATCGACGCGTTCTTCGAGCCCGAGATGCCGGGACCGGAGACGCGTCCGCTCTTCGACGCGGCGGCACGGCTCGGGCTCGGCTTTTGCCTCGGCTACGCCGAGCTCGCCGTCGAGGCCGGCACGACGCGCCGCTACAACACCTCGATCCTCGTGGACAAGAGTGGGCGTGTCGTCGGCAAGTACCGGAAGATCCACCTGCCGGGGCACGCCGAGCCCGAGCCGTGGCGTCCGTTCCAGCACCTCGAGAAGCGCTACTTCGACGTCGGCAACCTCGGCTTCGGCGTCTGGCGCGCCTTCGGCGGCCTCGTCGGCATGTGCATCTGCAACGACCACCGCTGGCCCGAGACCTACCGGGTGATGGGGCTCCAGGGCGTGGAGCTGATCCTGCTCGGCTACAACACGCCCGTGCACAATCCGCCCGCGCCCGAGCACGACCACCTGGCGCTCTTCCACAACAGCCTCGTGATGCGGGCCGGCGCCTACCAGAACGGGGCGTGGGTCGTCGGCGTCGCCAAGTGCGGCCGCGAGGAGGGCGTGGACCAGATCGGCCAGAGCCAGATCATCGCGCCCTCCGGCGAGACCGTCGCGATGACGGCAACGCTGGGCGACGAGCTGATCGTCGCGCGCTGCGACCTCGACCTCGGGCGCTCCTACACGCGCACCGTCTTCGACTTCGCCCGCCACCGACGGCCGGAGGCCTACGGCCTCATCGTCGAGCGCGCGGGCGCCGTGCCGCCCCCAGAGCCATCCGCATGAAGCCGCTCCGCGCGTTCGACCTCTGGAAGTGGATCGGCAACAACCGTGAGGCGTTCGAGCCGCCGGTCGGCAACAAGGTGATCTGGGAGGACTCGCAGTTCACCGCGATGATCGTGCGCGGGCCGAACGCCCGGCGCGACTTCCACGTCGACCCGTCCGACGAGATCTTCTACATGCTCCGCGGCGACATGGTGCTGGAGTACATGGAGGACGGCCGTCGCGAGCAGGTGATCCGTCAGGGCGAGATGATGCTCGTGCCGGCGCGCGTGCCGCATTCCCCGCACCGCCCGGCCGACACCTGGGGCCTCGTCGTCGAGGTCAAGCGGAAGCCCGATGAGACGGAGTCGCTCCTCTGGTTCTGCGAGCGCTGCGACGCCCAGCTCCACGCGGTCACGATGCACGTGGCCGACATCGAGTACCAGCTGAAGGCCGCGATCGAAGCGTTCGATTCCAGCGAGGCGCTCCGCACGTGCCGCGCGTGCGGCCACGTCCAGCCCGAGCGGGCACTCGAGCCCCGGGCGCCGGCGGGTTGATTGCGGATGCAAAAACGGACTGTGCCGGTGCGATTCAGCGCTTCCGGACCGGCGCGAAGAGCTTCAGGCCGCCCGGGCCGATGAAGTGCCGGAAGTCGGTGTCGCGGGTGATGAGTTCGACGTCGTGGTCCACGCAGGACTGTGCGATGAGCGTGTCCGCGAGGTTCGCGCGACGGCGCTGTGACAGGATCCTCGCCCGCAGCAGGCCAGCTCGCTCCCAGTAGCCGTCCGTCACGGCCAGCAGCGGCAGCGCCACGAGCGAGTCCTTCACGTCGGCAGGGAGGTCTGGAGCGCTCAGCAACTCCGACAGCACGACGGGCGGCAGGCCGACCTGGTGATGCGCGAGCGCGAGAGCGGCGGCATCGACGTCCGGCCCCTCGCCGCCCGACAGGTAGGCGATCCAGCTGCTCGTGTCGACGGCGATCACCGCCGGTCGGCGCGCAGCGTTTCGAGGTCGACGGCGAGCTTTACCTTCCCGCGAAGGGCGCGGAGGCGCTCGTAGGCCCCGCTTGCGGCGACGAGCTCGAGCCCCTGCCGGATCGTGGCGGTGACGCCGGCTCCGGTTCGTGCTTGGGCCTTACGCAGCAGGGTCTTGTCGACGTGGACGGTCACCTTCTGGCCTGTCATGCCAGCATCGTACCAGCAGCGTTACGGCAACGCAATACGGCGGCATGGACGCTCCATCCTCGGGCTCGTGGAGCAGGAGCGGGTGCCGCGAAGCCTGGGGGAGCTCAGGCGCTCCGGACGCGTGCGACGTGCTTCGCGAGGAGGTTATTGATGAGGGATTGGTAACCCAGCCCGCGCCGCTTTGCCTCACGCCGGACCGCGGCGAGAACTTGGGGGTCGATCCGAATCGCGATCAGTCGCCGGGCCGCAGCCCCGAAGGGAGGCCGCCCGACTCGTCGCATCGCGCGGAGCTGTACCGGGGAAGTCTCCGGGATGTCGGAGAAGTCAATCCCGCGTCGCCGCCGCGTAGGCGGCACGCTCTTTGTGGCTCGCTCGGCGCGCGCTGATGATACGGATGCTCTCGCCATCGCCTTGCCTCCTCACGGTGTAGGCCACGATGAGCACGCGGTCGGTCGCCGCGCGGCCCAGCCGCAAGAACC
>JBOHQB010000530.1:0-10318 GCA_050731995.1 Candidatus Rokuibacteriota bacterium | reverse complement strand
GCGTCACCCAGAGGACGCGCGGGACGAAGCCCGGGATCCAGTCGGGGCCGCGCCCGCGGGCGTTGGCGAGCCACGCGCGCACGGCCCTCCTGGCCGGCACGACGACGGTGACGGTGTGGCCCCGGCGCGCGAGGCGGTCGGCGTACGTGAGGATCGCGCGCACGCCGCCGGCGATCCGGACGTGCGGGCAGAGGAAGGTGACGTTCAGGTCTAGATCGCCATCGAGACCGTGCCGGTCTTGGCGTAGCCGGCCGGGTCGAGGATCACGTTCACGCACCAGACCTCGTCGGAGGCGAGCGCGCGCGCCAGCGCCGGCGCGATCTCGCCCGGCTCGCGCACGAGCACGCCCCGGCCGCCGAGCGCCTCGGCGAGCCGGTCGAAGCGTGTCGTGGGCAGCGACGTCGCGACCATTCGCGCGTCGCCGAAGAACGAGCGCTGCGGATTGCGGATCTGGCCCCAGCCGCCGTCGTTGCCCACCACCACGGTGATCGGCAGGCCGAAGCGCACGGCCGTCTCCAGCTCCATCGCGTTGAGGCCGAGCGCGCCGTCGCCGGCGACGAGGAGCACGCGCTGGTCGGGCCGCAGGAGCTTCGCGGTCAGCGCGAACGAGGGGCCGACGCCGAGGCAGCCCAGCGGCCCCGGGTCGAGCCACTGCCCCGGCCGGTGGAGCGGCACGACCCTGGACGTGGCTCCGACGACGTCGCCGCCGTCGCCGACGACGATCGTGTCGGGCGTGACGACGCGCGCGATCTCCGCCGCGAAGCGGTAGTGCGAGACGGGCACGTCGGCCGACGCGCAGAAGCCCTCGAGCGTCCGCCGCTGCTCGGCTTCGCGCGCCGCGACGCGGGCGAGCCAGCCCTCGACGCCACCCGCGGCGCTCCGCGGCAGCACCTCGGCGACCTGGCTCAGGATCACGCCGATATCGCCGACGAGGCCGAGCTCGACCGGTCGGTTCCGGCCGAGCTCCGCGGGGTCGCAGTCCACCATCGCGACCCGCGCGCCCTCGGCGAAGACGGGGGGCCGGCCGTAGCCCAGCCGGAAGTCGAGCGGCGCGCCGAGCACCAGGACCAGGTCCGCTTCGCGCAGCGCGAAACCGCGCGCCTGCGCAAACGCGTTCGGATGACCGCTGGGCAGGCAGCCGCGCCCGGCGCCGTTCATGAACACCGGTACGCCCGCTCGCTCCGCGAAGGCCGCGAGGGACTTGGCCGCGTCGTCCCAGTACACGCCGCCCCCGGCGAGCACGACGGGGCGCGTCGCGGCGGTGAGGAGCGCGACCAGCCGCTCGACGCCCTCGGGGTCGGCGGCTCCGCGCGGGCGATGGACGTAGCGCTCCGGAATCGGCGCCAGCCGGTCCTCGAGCGTCGTCATCAAAAGATCGACGGGAATCTCGACGAACACCGGGCCCGGACGGCCCGAGAGCGCGGTGCGGATCGCGGCCGTGAGGACCTCGGGAATCTGGCGCGCCTCCGCCACGGCCCAGGCGCCTTTGGTGATCGGCCGCATGAGCGCGACCTGCTCCATCTCCTGGAGCGCGCCGAGACCGCGCAGCCCGAGCGGCGCCGCGCCGCCGATGAGGAGCATCGGGCTCCGCGCCGCGTGGGCGTTGGCGACGCCCGTGACCGCGTCCGTGACGCCCGGGCCGGGCGCGACCATCGCGACGCCGAGACCTCGCGTGAGCCGGGCGTAGGCGTCGGCGCAGTGCGCGGCCGCCTGCTCGTGACGGACGTCGATGATCCGGATGCCCTCGCTGAGGCACCCGTCGTAGATCGGCAGGATGTGGCCGCCGCAGAGCGTGAAGACGTGGCCCACGCCCGCCTGCTTCAGGACGCGCGCGACGAGATGCCCGCCGGTCAGATCGCCCATGCGCGCTCCCTAGTCTAGTGTCCTGTCCGGTTATCGAGGCGCGGCACGGCTCCGCCGGGACGCGCGGAGCGTTGGGGGGAATGGGGGTGCGAAGCCGCAGGCCGTTCGACGGCCGAGGCGAGCCTGCGTGAGGCGGCCATTTCGGGGCCCCCCATCTGATAGTGGGTCGCGTACGCGCGCCGGCACCGCTCGCGCAGCTCGGACTCGGGGATCGCGCCCCCGGCGAAGCGCGCCGGCGAGATCTCGGCGAGGTCCAGCGTCGGCGCGCCCTCCACGATCCACTGGGCGAGCGCCTCACCGAGGGCCGGCGAGACGCTGAGCCCGCCGACGCAGCAACCGCTCAGCACCCAGGCGCCCGCGACGCCGGGCAGCGGGCCGGCGATGTAGCGGTCGTCGGCGCTCATGGTCGGAAGCCCGCCGCGGTGCTCGGCGATCCGGAGCGACGGGTCCATGAGGATCGGGAACTGCTCGGCGATCCGGCGCGCGAGGTCCCAGAGGACTTCGACGTCGAGCGGCAGGTCTCCGATCTCGAACGACGGCGGGAGCGCGCGCATGTCGTACTGCACCGGGTCGGACTCGTAGCCGCCCAGCATGAGGCCGCCGCGCTCGTGCCGGAGATAGACGTGGGCGTCGATCACGCGCGCGATGGGGAGCTCCGGCGTGATGCCGGCGATGGGCTCGGTGATCAGCAGCTGGTGGCGCGTCGGCACGACCGGCAGGGGCGCCCCGAGCAGCTCGGCGACGATCCGCGACCAGGCGCCCGCCGCGTCCACGACGACGCGCGTCGCGATCTCGCCCGAGGGCGTCAGCACACCCTCGACGCCCCCGTCGCCGAGCCGGAAGCCCGTCGCGGGCGTGTGCGGCAGCACCGCCGCGCCGAGCTTCTCGGCGGCGCGGCAGTACCCGAGCGGCAGCTCCGACGGCTCGACGTTGCAATCGTGCGGGCTCCAGGTGACTGCCGCGATCCCGCTATCTTGAAGTATAGGCAACCGCCGGCGCGCCTCGGCCACGGAGACGAAATCGATCTCGACGCCGGCGGCGCGGCCGAGCCGGACCTCGCGCGCGAGCTGCGCCGCGTCGCGCTCCGTGCGCGCGATCTTGAGCGCGCCGCTCTGCGTGAAGCGCAGCGGCTGGCCCGTCTCGTCCGTGAAGCCCGCGAGCTTGACGACGGCCCGTCGCGCGAGCGTGGTGAGCGCCGGCGTCGCGCGGACCTGGCTCGTGAGCCCCGCCGCCCGCGGCGAGGTCTGCGAGCCGGGCGCCGCGCGGTCGAGCAGCACCACGCGTGCGCCGAGCCGCGCCAGGTGGTACGCGGCGCTCGCGCCGAAGGCGCCGGCGCCGACGACGACGGCGTCGGCCGTGCGGATCACCGAAAACTCCCCCTCTCGACTCCCCCGGCTACCAGAACTTCTCCCACTTCACCGCTTTGCGGTCCAGGCCGCGGGCGACGAGCAGGTCGCGCACGCGGTGGATCGTCGCCTGGCTCCCGGCCACGTACGCGACGAGGCCGGTCACGTCGGTCACGAGCCGCTCGACCGTGTCGACGGCCTCGCCGCGAAGCCCGGTCCACGCGGCCCCGGCCGAGCGGACGACCGGATCATACGCGAAGCCCGAGACGTTGGCGGCGAGCGACTCGAACTCGGCGGCGTACACGAGCCCGGCGGGCTCGCGCGCCCACTGGATCAGCCGCGCGGGACGGTCGAGGCCGCGCGCCTCGAGCGAGGCGAGGATCGAGCGGATCGGCACGATGCCGATCTC
This sequence comes from Candidatus Rokuibacteriota bacterium, assembly GCA_050731995.1. Classification (GTDB taxonomy): domain Bacteria; phylum Methylomirabilota; class Methylomirabilia; order Rokubacteriales; family CSP1-6; genus JBOHQB01. The sequence continues at coordinate 6,700 of JBOHQB010000530.1, read as the reverse complement.
CTCGGCGACGAAGAGCGGCCGGCGCGGCTCGGCGGCGGCCCAGACGAAGCCGCCGAGCGGTCCTTTGAACGCGACCGGGGCACCGGGCCGCAGATCCCTGAACCAGCGCGAGCCCATGCCGCCGGGCACCACATCGGCGCAGAGCGTAATCCGCGTGCGGACGGTGGACGGCGAAGCGATCGAGTAGGCGCGGACGGTCTTCGGACCGAACGGCACCGACACCCACTGGCCCGCCTCGAACTCGAGCGCCGGCGGATCCACCATGTCGAGGTCGGCCTCCAGCACGTCCGGCGCCGGCGACCGCACCGCGATGACGCGGGCCCGGCACTCTCGCGGCTTGGCCGCCACGGCTCAGCGGGGGCGGAAGCGCGGGATGATCTCGGCCGCGATCGCCTCGAGCTGCTCGCGCTCGCGCGCGGGGTCGCCGATCGCGTTCATCACGAAGTAGTCGCAACCGGCGTCGCGGAAGCGCGCCAGCTGCTCGGCGCACTGCGCGGGCGTGCCGATGACGCCGTACTTGCGCGCGAGCGGCTCGAAGTCCTGGGCGTAGCGTTTGGTGAGGCGGGTGACCCACTCGGCCTTGGCCGACTCCCAGTCCCGCCCGACGGTGACGAAGACGAGGTGCGCGGCGGTGAAGCCGTCGAGCGAGCGGCCGGCGCCCGCGGCCGCGGCGCGGATCTTGTCGAGGCTCTGGGCAAAGCGCTCGGGCTGGACGACGTAGGACACCCAGCCGTCGCCCTGCCGTCCGGCGCGCGCGAGTGCCGCGTCCGAGCGCCCGCCGATCCAGATCGGCGGGCCGGGCTTCTGCACGGGCTTGGGATCGATGGATACGCCCTCGAACTGGCTGAAGCGTCCCTTGAAGGTCGCCGGCGTGTCGCGCCAGAGCGTGCGCACGACGTCGATCGCCTCGGTCACGCGCGCGCCGCGCTCCCGGTGCGGCACCCCGCACAGCTCGAACTCCTTGGGGTTCTCGCCGCCCACCCCGACGCCGAAGATGAGCCGGCCGCCCGAGAGCGCGTCCAGCGTGGCGGTCACCTTCGCCGCGATCGCGGCGGAACGGAGCGCGAGCAGGTAAACGGCGGAGCCGAGCCTCACGCGCGTCGTGATCGCCGCGTAGGAGGCCAGCAGCGTCATGGACTCGTAGATGGGGTTGTGGAAGGAGACGTGATCGCCGCACCAGACCGAATCGAAGCCGAGCGTCTCGAGCTGCTGGACGAGGGCCCACTGCTCGGCCGGCGGGTGGAGCGACAGCGACGCGCCGAAGGTCGGCGGCGGGGTCACCGGGGAAAGGCGTCCTTCACGCCGCCATCCACCGTGAGCGTGCAGCCGGTCGTCTTCGCCGACCGGTCGGACGCGAAGAAGAGAACGGCCTGGGCGACGTCCTCGGGCAGGATGCGTGCCCCCAGGAGATTGCGCTTCCGGTAGAAGTCCTCCAGCTGCTCGACGCCGATTCCCTGCGCGGCGGCGCGCTCGCGGCGGATCTCGTCGGTCCAGAGGCGCGAGCCCTCGAAGACGGCGTCCGGGTTGACGATGTTCGAGCGGACCCCGTGCGGTGCCCCCTCGAGCGCCAGCACCTTCGCCAGCTGAGCCTCGGCCGCCTTCGAGGCCGAGTACGCCGCGAAGTCCTTGCCCGGCGACATCACGTTCTTGGTCGCCACGAACACGAGTGCCCCGCCGAGGCCCTGCGCCAGGAGAATGCGCATCGCCTCGCGCGCGACAAGAAAGTGGCCGGTCGCGTTGACCGCGAACGAGCGCTCCCAGTCGGCGAGCGCCATGCGCTCGACGGGCGCGGAGTGGGCGATGCCGGCATTGGAGACGAGCACGTCGAGGCCGCCGTACTCGAGCACGGCCGCCTCGAACGCGGCGCGCACCGAGGCCTCGCTCGTCACGTCCATCGCGATCCCCAGGGCCCGCCCGGCGCCGGTGGCCACGACGATCTCCCCGGCCACGGCGCGCGCGCCGGCCTCGTCGAGGTCGCCGATCACGACGTGCGCCCCCTCCGCGGCCAGCAGCCGGGCCGCCGCACGGCCGATGCCCGAGGCGCCGCCCGTCACGAGCGCCACGCGGCGCGCCAGCTCCTTCTCGGGCGGCGCCAGCGTCAGCTTGTAGAGCTCGAGCGGCCAGTACTCGACGTCGAAGGCGTCCTTGGCCGAGAGCGACACGTAGCGGCCGAAGGCGGAGGCGTTGCCCTGCACCGCGATCGTGTGGTGATAGATGTCGTCCACGATTCCCGCGGTGCGGCGGTCGCGCGCCGACGCGAACAGGCCGACGCCGGGCACGAGCACGACGCGCGGCATGGGGTCCGTGAGCGCGGCACCCTCGAAGCGGTGCGCCTCGAAGTAGGCCGTGTAGTCCCGGACGAAACGCTCGACCGACGCCTCCACACGACGCCAGAGGTCGTCACCGTCGCCCGCGACGAAGCACGGCAGCCGCTTGGTGAAGATCGTGTGGTCCGGGGTCGCCGGCCCGACGTGCGAGAGCGCCTCCGCGTCGGCAGACGAGACGAACTCCGTCACGTCGGGCGCGTCGTCGAACGTGACGATGACCCGGCGGTCGCGCCCGAGCCGGCCGCGCAGGCGCGGCGCGAGCGAGAGCGCCGCGGCGCGCCGGGCGTCGGGGTCGAGCACGGCGACGCGCGGCCCGCCGAAGACGCGCTTGCCACGGCGCGCTTCCGCGATCGCCTCCTCGGCGCGCGTGATCATCTCGATCGTCCCTTCGTACGCCTCCCGGACCGTGGCGCCCCACGTGAGCGTCCCGTGGCGCTCGAGGATCACGCCGCGTGCGTCGGAATGCCCGGCGATCGCGTCGGCCACCTCGCGCGAGATGCGGAACCCCGGCCGCCGGTAGGCCAGCGGGATGACGTCCTTGCCGTAGACGGAGGCCAGCCCATCGCGGCAGCGGTCGTTGTTCGTCAGCGACACGACGGCGTCGGCGTGGGTGTGGACGACCGCGTGGGCGCCGAGGAAACCGTGCAGCAGTGTCTCGATCGAGGGCCGCACGCCGCCCACATCCAAGAGACCGTGGGCCAGGTAGGCGACCATCTCCTGGTCGCCCATGTCGTCTCTGCCGAGCAGCGCCCGGATGTCCTCCATGCGCACGCCCGGGAAATCCTTGCGCTGGACCGATTTCAGATCGGAGCCCGAGCCCTTGACGCGGAGGACCTCGACCTCGCGGCCGCGATGATCGCGCTCGGTGACCTTGATCGAGGTGTTGCCCCCGCCCCAGACGACCAGGGACGTTTCGGCGCCGACGAGGCGGGAGGCGTAGACGAGGAGGTCGAGGGCGTCGCCGGGCGCCTCGGCCTCGTTCCAACGTGAGCGCATCTACGGGCGCTCGCGGACCGCGGCCCGTGTCTTGTCGGCCTCCTGGATGACGAGGGCGCCGACGGCACGGGTCAGGCGCTGGTCTTCGGTGACCATCGTTCCCATGCGTCGGAGCTGAAGCCCCAGGATCACGAGCCCGCCGATCTGTGCGGTGACGCAGACCGCAACGATGACGGCGCGGTCGTACCGGCTCGCGAGCTCCATGGTCACGGTCGAAGGATAACGCGCCCAGGGCGAGTTTGAAACGTCGGAGTTCCGATACAATCCCGAGCGATGCCCTCACCCCGCTATCGCGTCGCGCCGGCGCTCGCGGCGCTGTTCGCGCTGGTGGCGCTTGCGGCGACGCCCCGGTCCGCGCCCGCCGACGGCATCATGTTGATCCAGGCCGGCGCCTTCTGGATGGGACGCGACGACGGCGAGCCGGATGAGGCGCCGCTCCACCGCGTCTACGTGGGCAATTACTGGATCGAGCGTCACAAGGTGACGAACGCGGAGTTCACGGCGTTCCTCCAGGCGCACGGCACGATCTCCGCCGAAGGCGAGCGGCGCTACGACTGGGACGACGCCGACGCGCGGATTCATCGGATTCGCCGTCGGGGCGCCTCCGCAGAGCCTCTGGCGCCCGACGTTCGGGCGGCGACCGTCGACGCGGACATGATCTGGGTTGCCGACCCGGGGTTCGAGCATCATCCCGTCGTCGAAGTCTCGTGGTTCGGCGCGCGCGACTTCTGCGCGGCGCGCGGTCGACGGCTGCCGACGGAGGCCGAGTGGGAGAAGGCGGCGCGCGGCGACGACCGGCGGCTCTTCCCGTGGGGCGCCGATCCGCCCGGCCCGCACCTCGCGGTCTTCGGCCGGCGCTACAACGCGACGGAGCCGGCGGCGGCCCGACCCGCCGGCGCCTCGCCTCACGGCGTCGAGGATCTCCTGGGCAATCTCCGCGAGTGGACGTCCACGGCCCTCCGGCCCTATCCTTATCGTCCCGACGACGGGCGTGAGCCCTGGAGCGGCGCGGGGCGCGTCGTGGTGCGCGGCGCGAGCCACGACGACGGCGCGGCGACGCTATCCCTCACGCGCAGGGGTTCGTATGACCGGCGCGGCGCGGCCGCGGGCCACCACCACGTCGGGTTCCGATGCGCGACGTCGGAGGACCTGGGAGAGATGGCGCCGGGGAGGCGACGATGACCGCTCAGCTTCACGATCTCATGATGGACTACCCGCTCACACTCACGCACTTCTTCGAGCGGAGCCGCCGCCTCTTCGCGAAGAAGACACTCGCGACGCGCGTCCCCGGGCGACCCGTCTTCCGCTACTCGTATGGTGACTTCGCCGAGCGGACGGCGCGGCTGGCGGGGCTGCTGAAATCGCTCGGCGTCCAACGGGGCGACCGCGTGGCGACCTTCGCCTGGAACAGCCACCGGCACCTCGAGATCTACTGGGCGGTGCCGCTGTCGGGCGCGGTCCTGCACACGCTCAACATCCGACTGTCCGCGCAGGACCTCACCTACATCATCAACCACGCCGGCGACTCGGTCATCTTCGCCGACGCGAGCCTCTGGCCCATCCTGACAGCGCTCCGGGACAAGATTCCTGGCGTGAAGCGGATCGTCCTCATGAAGGACGGCCCGGACGCGGTGGTGCCTGCCGGGATGGACGAGTACGAATCGCTCCTGGCCGGGGCGACGCCGGTCGCCGCGTGGCCGTCCCTCGACGAGCGCCAGGCCGCGGGCATGTGCTACACGTCGGGCACGACCGGCCATCCCAAGGGCGTCGTCTACACCCATCGCGCGATGTTCCTGCACTGCATGGCGCAGGCGATGTCCGATCAGTTCGCCACCTCCGAGAACGACACGATCCTCCACATCGTGCCCATGTTCCACGCCAACTCCTGGTGCCTGCCCTTCACGGGCGTCATGGTCGGGGCGACCCAGGTCTTCGCCGGCCCGAATCCGCAGCCGCGCGACATCTGCGAGCTGATCCAGAGCGAGCGGGTCACGCTGACGGGCGCCGTGCCGACCGTGTGGATCGCCGTCAAGGATCTCGCCGAGCGCGAAGGCTTCGACCTGACCTCGCTGCGCACGATCGCGATCGGGGGCTCGGCGGCGCCGCGGCATCTGCAAGAGGCGTACGAGACGCAGTTCGGCGTCTTCATGTCGCACGCCTGGGGCATGACCGAGATGACGCCGCTCGGCACCGTGTGCCGGCTCAAGAGCTACATGAAGGACTGGCCCGACGAGGAGCGCTGGGCCGTGCGCTCGCGCGTCGGCTACGCCTCGGTCGGCGTGGACGCGCGGATCGTCGACGACTCGGGGCGCGAGCTCCCCTGGGACGGCGTCGGCATGGGCGAGCTGCAGGTGCGCGGCCCGTGGGTCACGGCCGGCTACTACGACAACCCCGAGTCGGCGTCGCGCTTCACGGAGGACGGCTGGTTTCGCACGGGCGACGTCGCGACGATCGACGCCGAGGGCTACGTGCAGATCACCGACCGCACGAAGGACCTCATCAAGTCGGGCGGCGAGTGGATCTCGAGCGTGGACGTCGAGAACATGATCATGAGCCATCCCAAGGTGCTCGAGGCGGCGGTCATCGCGGTGCCGCATCCCAAGTGGGTCGAGCGGCCGCTCGCGTGCGTCGTGCCCAAGCCGGGCGAGGCACTCGAGCCGGGCGAGATCCTCGACTACCTGCGCCCGCTGCTCGCCAAGTGGGCGCTGCCCGACGAGGTCGTGCTGATCGAGGCGGTGCCGAAGACCAGCGTCGGCAAGTTCGACAAGAAGGTGCTCCGCGAGCGGTTCAAGGACTGGGAGCCCGACAAGCGTTGACACTTGTGTGGCGACAGCCTATCCTCGCCACAACCCAGGACGTGACGAGTCCGGGATATGACGATCCCAACGCAACAGGAGGATTATGATGAACCGTCTTACTCGGCGTCAGTTCGTCTCCGGCGCGGCAGCGTCCACCGCCGGCCTGGCAGGAATCCTCGCGGCCAAGCAGCCGCCGGCGTGGGCGCAGGCGCGGGAGATCTCGTACCTCTGCTGGAACAACTTCGCCCCGAACTCGGACAAGAAGCTGGCGGAGATCGGGCCGCGCTTCACGAAGGACACCGGGATCAAGATCAGGATCGACCACATCGCCCACCCGCAGCAGGCGGCCAAGTACGCCTCCGAGGTGCAGAGCCAGGCCGGCCACGACCTGATCGAGATGCGGATGCACGTCCCCTGGCTCTACGAGCCGCAGCTCGTCGACGTGTCCGACGTCGTGGCCGAGCTGGAGAAGAAGAACGGCAAGGTCCTCGCCTCGGCTCACGACACGGCCAACGTCAACGGCGTCTGGCGCGCCGTGCCTCAGTACCACGTGTTCTTCGTCGGCTCCTACCGGGAGGA
>JBOHQB010000529.1:0-4262 GCA_050731995.1 Candidatus Rokuibacteriota bacterium | reverse complement strand
GCCCTGGGGCGAGCCGGCGCTCGCGGCCGTCGGCAGCTCTTTGTCGCCCGGCCGGGGCCTGGCCACGGGCACAGCCCGCTCGCGCGCGGGCAGCGTCCGCTCGGGCAGGCCGAGCGCCTCGCGCGAGCGCACGCGCTCGGGCAGGGACGGGGGCGTCTCGGTCTCGCGGCGCGGCAACTCCGTCGCGCTCGGGCGCGCGGGTGGAATCTCTTCGGCGCGGGGCGGGAGCGCGGCGACCCCCGTCGGGCGACCGACGCCCGGCACGGCGGGCACGAGGTTGACCACGTAGGTCTTCGGCTGGCGTTGCGCCCAGACGTGCGCGCCGGCGACGACGGCGACGGCGAGCGCCACGTGGACCAGCGCCGACAGCAGCGCCGGACCGACCGGCCACGGCGCCCGGCCGAGCGCGGGGCCGCCGATCTGACGCGCACCCATCGGCCACGTGAGCGAGGCACCCGACACGCTCAGCGCTCCCTGACAGGCTCCGTCACCATGCCGAGCCGCTCGATGCCGGCGCGTCGGACCTGGTCCATCGTCTCGACGACGACGCCGTAGGAGAGTCCCGCGTCGGCCTTGAGGTAGAGCGTCTTGTCCGTACGGCTGGTGAAGGCCTGACGCAGCTGCGTCTCGAGCGCGCCGGGCAGGATAGCCTTGTCGTTGAGGTAGAGCTGCCGGTCCTTCGTGACGGTGAGGACCAAGCGCTCCTCGACGGCGGTCGGTTTGGCCGCGGCGCGCGGCAGGTTCACGTCGATGCCGCGGTACATCATGGGCGCGGTGAGCATGAAGATCAGGAGGAGCACGAGGACGACGTCGACGAGCGGGATGATGTTGATCTCGGCGAGGGACGGCGCGATGCGCGTGCCGCTTCCCGACTCGAGCTTAAACGCCATCTTTCGCCTGACGCGTCAGCTTCGCCGGACGGCTCATGATGTTGAGGAGATCGAGCATGAACGCGTCCATCTCCGTCGCCCAGCGCTTCACCCGGTTGACGAAGTAGTTGTAGGCCACGACGGCCGGGATGGCGGCACCGAGGCCCGCCGCCGTCGCGATGAGCGCCTCGGAGATCCCCGGCGCGACGACCGCGAGGCTCGCCGAGCCCTGCGCGCCGATGCCATGGAACGCCGACATGATGCCGAAGACGGTGCCGAAGAGACCGATAAACGGGGTCGCGCTCGCCGTGGTCGCGAGAAACGGCAGATAGCGCTCGAGGCGCGCGACCTCCAGCGCGGCGCTGCGACGCATCGCGCGCTCGGCGGCGTCGAGACGCTCCGCGCCAACGTCGTCTCCGTCAGGCTCGTCAGCTTCCTGGTACGCCGCGGAGTACATCACCGCCAGCGGGCTCTCCCGGTGCTTCTTCGCCGCGACCTGGGCGATCGACGGGCGCCGCGCCTCGCGGAAGGCTTTCAAGAACCCCAGCGTCTGGCCGTGCACGCGCCGGAACTGCCACCACTTCTCGACGATCAGCGCCCAGGAGACGATCGAGAAGAACGCGAGGATCCCGAGGATCGCCTTGGCGACCGGGCCGGCGTTCCACACGAGGTCCAGCATGGTCAGCGGTTCGGACTGTGGCACGGGAGCTCCTTGACCGGCTTGATGCGAAAATAATACCGCAAACTTCGCAGTCGTCATTGACTTTTCGAGCGCCCCGACCGTATAACCGAGACGTGGCGAGGCTGATCGTCGCCGCGGTGCTGGGCGCGCTCCTCTGGGCGTCGGGTGCCGTGGCGTCGGACGCGCGTGCCGCCGTCGAGGCCTTCCTCTCGCGCTTCTCCGAGGCCAAGCTTACGAGCCTCGTCATCGAGCAGACCTTCACCCTCTATGATCCGACCGGCCGCTCCGCACAGTCCTCGGGCGCGCAGCGCGTCTCGCTGAAGCTCCCGCGCCGCCAGCGCATCGAGCAGACGATCGAGGGACAGCGCGAGGTGCGCCTCGTCGTGGAGGACGCCGTATGGATCCGGCGCCGCGACGGCAAGGTCCACGAGGCGCCGCGCCCTGCGACCGGCCGCGACACCTCGCACCTGCTCGTGCCGGCCCGCCGGTCGGCGGCGGACATGCTCGCCGAGTGGCGCGCGCTGGGGATCCGCGACGGCATCACGCACGTGACCCGCCACAACGGGCGCGAGGTGACGGTGATCGGCGCCGCGGCTGGCGACCGGGAGAGCTCCGCGGTGTGGCTCGACCGGGAGTACGGCGTGGTCCGGGTGATCACCCGGGAGAAGCTGCCGGCGCCGTACGGCGAGACGCTGCTCGACCTCACGCTCTCCGAGCACCGGCCCCTCGTGAGCGGCTACTACTATCCGCACCGCGAAGAATGGTTTGCGAGCGGCAAGCTCCTGATCCTCATCGTCACCCGGTCGATCGTCGCGAACCCGCCGCTCGCCGACGCTCTCTTCGACCCCGTCGCGCTCGGCCGCGAGCGCTGAGGTCGCCGCCGCGGACGATCCAGAAGCGGAGCGGCAGCTCCACCGCGCGCGCGATCCCGACCCGCGGGCCCCTCGCGACGCGCGGTGCGGCGCCCCGCGGGTGCGCCTCGATCGTCAGACGCCCGTGTGTGAGATCGCGACCGTTGTCGGCGAGCGTCACTCCCATGGCCCGCGTGAGGTTTCCGGGACCGCGCGTCAGTCGCGGCGACTCGAGCGCGACCCCGCGGCGCCGCGCCATGGCTCGGGCGCCGCGCGCCGGCTCGAGCGCGCGGATGAGGACGCAGCCGGGCGTGCCGGGGCGGCCGGCGATCGCGTTGAGGCACAGGTGCAGGCCGTAGGTCAGGTAGACGTACGCGCGGCCGCCCGGACCGTAGAAGAGGTGCCGACTGCCCGGCCGGAACGCGGCGTGCGAGGCGGCGTCCTCGGGGCCCAGGTACGCCTCGGTCTCGACGATGCGGCCCGCGGTGACCGTGCCGCCGCGGCGCGAGACCAGGACGCATCCGAGGAGGTCGCGCGCGACGACACGCGCCGGGCGCTCGTAGAACTTCCGCGGCAGCGTCACCGCGCCAGGCGCTCGGCCACGAGTCTCCGGAGCGAGGTGTCGTCGAAGGCGGTGGCGGCCCGGCTGGGGGGCTCGGCCTCGGTCTTGAGCCCGGTCTCGCTGACGATCACGCAGATCGTTTGCGCGGGGTCCAGAGCCCTGTCGTCGAGGAGCCGCATCAGGACGGCGAGGGTCGCGACGCCGGTGGGGCCGGCCCAGACGCCTTCGGCGCGCGCCAGCGTTGTCTGTGCCGCGAGGATCGCCTCGTCCTCGGCGTCTCCGGCGAGCCCCCCGCCGGCGCGGAGCAGGCGGAGCACCCAGTCGCCCTTGCGCCCCGGATTGCCGGCGGCGAGCCCCTCGGCGACGGTGTAGCCGATCTTGAGCGGCGTGATCGCCGATCCCTCCCGCCAGGCGCGCGAGACCGCGTTGGCCCGCGTCGCTTGCGCGGCGACCATGCGCGGCGCGCGCGGGATCCAGCCGGCGTCGGCCATCTCGCGGAAACCGCGCGCCGCGGCGATGAAGGTCTCGCCCACCGCGACGGGCGCGACCACGACGTCGGGCGGGCGCCAGTCGCACTGCTCGGCGATCTCGTACGCGATCGTCTTCTTGCCCTCGTGCTTGTAGGCGTTGCGACTGGCACCGCAGTCGAAGAAAAGCCGGTCCTCGACGAGGCGATCCCAGATCGTGATGAGGTCGTCGTAGACACCCTTGTAGATGACGAGGTCGTTCGTCGTCGCCGCCATGTGCAAGAGCTTCGGCGCCGACGCGCGCTCGTAGGCGAAGATGAGCGAGCGAAGACCGGCGCGCGCGGAGTAGGCGGCGATCGAGGAGCCCGCGTTGCCGGAGGAGACGACGGACGTGGCCCGGAAGCCGAACTGGAGCGCCGCCGCGATCGCGGTGGCCGACGAGCGATCTTTGACCGTGCCCGTCGGGTTCGCGCCCTCGAACTTGACGAGCAGCCGCCGGACGCCGAGCTGCGTCGCCAGCCGCGGGCAGTCGAGCAGGGGCGTCATTCCCTCGCCGAGCGTCACGCGGTGCGCGGGATCCGCGATCGGCAGCACCGCGGCGTAGCGCCACAGCCCGACGCCGCGGAGCAGCGCGGGCCCCTGACGGCGGAGCGCGTCGAGGTCGTAGCGGAGCTCGAGCAGGCCGTGGCACGTGTCGCACTCCAGCCGATAGCCGAGCGGGGCCACGGCGTCGCAGTCGATACAGACGAGCTCCCGCGCCAGCGAGGCGCTCATTTGTCAGACCCCCCACGCTCGGGCGCGCCCCGGCCAAGCCGTGGCGCGCCTCGGGAT
>JBOHQB010000528.1:0-7571 GCA_050731995.1 Candidatus Rokuibacteriota bacterium | reverse complement strand
CCCCCCCCCCCCCCCCCCCCCCCCCCCCCACGCAACCGATGAGCCGCCGGCGCGCGGCCCCGCTCCTGTGTCTCGCCGCGGTTCCGGCGCTCCTGGCCGCGGCGCCGCGCGCCCGGGAGCCCCGGCTCGATCCGCGCGAGCTGTCGGCGCTGCCCTCCCAGGTGCGGCGCGTCGAGCCCGCGCTGGTGGGGCTGCGCGTGCGGGCGCGCGAGGACAGCGTCTCCGCGCGGCGGCTCGGCGTCGAGCGCACCGGGACCGCCGTCGTCTTCGACCCGCGCGGCTACGCGGTGACCGTGAGCTACCTGCTTCTCGACGCCGTCCAGATCGAGGCGCGGCTCCGCGGCGGGCGCGTCGTCGCCGCGCGGCTGACGGCGCTCGACCTCGACAGCGGGCTCGGCGTCGTGCGGCTCGACGGCGACGGGCCGTGGAGAGCGGCCACGCTGGCGAGCTCGGCCGACGTGACGGTGGGGGCCGCCACCGCCACGACGGGCGTGGACGAGGACGGCGATCTCGTCCACGTGACCGGCAGCGTCCACGCCATCAAACGATTTTCGGCCTTCTGGGAGTACATGCTCGAGCGCGCGCTGTTCGTCGCCCCCGCCGTGAGCGGGTCGTGGGGCGGCACCGCGGTCGTGGACGCCGAGGGGCGCGTGATCGGCGTCGTCTCGCTGCGCCTCGGCGACGGACCGCACGTGAACATGGCCGTGCCCGCCGAGCGACTGCTGCAGGTGAAGGACGAGCTGATCGCGGAGGGCCGCGTCGTGAGCCGTCCGGCGCGGCCGTGGATCGGACTGCAGACCGTGGCGACGCCGGGCGGTCTCTACGTCGACGGCTTCAACGAGGCAGGGCCGGCGCGCGCGGCCGGATTCCGCCGGGGCGACCGGATTCTGAAAGTGGACGGCGTCGCGGTGAACTCGCAGGAGGAGTTCTACGAGCGGATGTGGCGGCGCCGCGCGGGTGACACGATCGAGGTCGCCGTGCGCCGCGCCGAGAGCGAGGTCGTGATCCCGGTCCGTTCCATGGACCGCCACCGCCTCTACCGCCCCGCGAAATGAAGGGCGCCGCCGACACGTACGAAGGCCGCGGCCTCATCGCGGACCCGATCCACCAGTACATCCACTTCACGCGGCCCGGGGCGATCCCCGGCGAGGCGACCGAGCAGGACGTCATCGACACGTCCTGGGTGCAGCGGCTGCGGCGGATCCCGCAGCTCCAGTCGGCGCGCTGGGTGTTTCCCGCGGCCGAGCACAGCCGTTTCCAGCACTCCCTCGGCGCCATGCACCTCGCCGGCCGCTTCGCCCAGCAGCTCTACCCGTCGCTCAAGGCGGTCTTCGGCGCCGAGACGCCGTCCGCCCCGCTGATGGAGGAGCTGCTGCGGATGGCGGGGCTGCTCCACGACATCGGCCACGGCCCCTTCGGGCACTTCTTCGACGACAACTTCCTCGTCGACTACGACCTGACGCACGAGCTCGTCGGCCAGCGCATCATCCGCGAGGAGCTCGTCGAGGCGCTTCGGGGTCTGCGCCGGAGCCCGAGCGGCGCGTTCGGCGCCGACGAGTCGATCGACCCGGAGTGGATCTGCTATCTCATGGGTAAGGCGTACACGCAGCCGCTCGCCTCGCACCCGAAGTGGCTCCCGCACCTCAAGCCGCTGCTCTCGGGAGTCTTCACTGCGGACAACATGGACTACGTCCTCCGCGACGCCTACATGTGCGGCGTGGCGATCGGGCCCATCGACATCGAGCGCATCATCTATTACTCCTTCTTCTCGGAGAAGGGCCTCACCGTCGACCGGGCGGGGCTCGGGGCCTTCATCATGTTCCTGAACGCCCGCTTCTATATGTACACGAACGTCTACTACCACCGGACGACGCGCGGCATCGACCTGCACCTCAAGGAGATCTTCCAGGAGACGATGCGGATCGCCTTCCCGTACGACCTCCGCAAGGAGCTCCATCCCTACCTGCACCTGACCGAGTGGACACTGCTCGAAGAGGTCGGGCGCTGGCACGACAGCGAGGACGCCGATCGGCGGCGGCTCGGCGCCGAGTGGCGGCAGATCCTCGACCGGCGGCTCAAGTGGCGCATGTCGCACGAGGTGGTGCTGCCCATGTTCGAGCCGCAGCGCGGGCAGGGCTTCCTGACCGCCGACGAGGTCGTCCGCCGCGTCCGCGCCTTCCTGCCCGCGTCGCTCAAGGACTTTCCGTTCCGGATCGACATGGCGCTGCAGGATCCCCGGCCCCTGAATCCGTTGAAGATGGGCGATCGGCAGATCTACGTGCACGACTCGGCCACGAAGACGGTGTCCACCGAGCCGCTGCCCGAGCTCCTGAAATACCTGCCGGGCAAGGTCGCCCAGTGCCGGGTCTTCGCGATGTCCCACGAGCACGACGCCGTCCTCGCCAAGGCGCTCAACCGGGCGCTCGGCGAGGACCCGCCAGCGATCAACACCAACGTCTAGACGGGTCATAAAGGGCTGACCCATGGAGAAGTTCCGGGGGGTCGACTACTACGGCGTCGAGGATCTGCTCGTCGAGGACGAGCGGATGATCCGCGATGCCGTCCGCGACTGGGTCGAGGCGGAGTTCCTGCCGGTCGTCGCCGAGCACCATCGCGCGGGCACGTTCCCGGTGGGGCTCATCCCCAAGCTCGGCGAGCTCGGCGTCTTCGGCGCCACGCTCAACGGCTACGGCTGCGCGGGGCTCAACAACGTCGCGTACGGGCTCATCATGCAAGAGCTCGAGCGCGGCGACTCGGGACTCCGCTCCTGCGCCTCGGTGCAGAGCGGGCTCGTCATGTACCCGATCTACGCGTACGGCTCCGACGCACAGAAAGAAACGTGGCTGCCGCGCCTCGCCACGGGGGAGAAGGTCGGCTGCTTTGGCCTCACCGAGCCCGACCACGGCTCCGACCCCGAGTCGATGAAGACACGCGCGCGGCGCGCGGGCGACGGCTACGTGCTCAACGGCACCAAGCTCTGGATCACCAACGGCTCGATCGCCGACGTCGCGGTCGTCTGGGCGAAGGAGGACGACCGCGAGATCTACGGCTACCTGGTCGAGCGGGGCACACCGGGCTTCGGGACGCTCGACATCCACGGCAAGTTCTCGATGCGCGCCTCGATCACCTCGGAGCTCGCCTTCCAGGACTGCCGGATCCCGCTCGCGAACAAGCTGCCGAACGTCAAGGGACTGCGCGGGCCGCTGGGCTGCCTCAACCAGGCGCGGTACGGCATCGCGTGGGGCGCCGTCGGCGCGGCGATGGCGTGCTACGACTGGGCGCTGCAGTACGCGCAGCAGCGCATCCAGTTCGGCAAGCCGATCGCGTCCTTCCAGCTGGTCCAGCAGAAGCTCGTCTGGATGCTCACGGAGATCACGAAGGCGCAGCTGCTCGTGCTCCAGCTCGGCCGGCTCAAGGACGCGGGCAAGCTGCGCCCGCAGCAGGTCTCGATGGCCAAGATGAACAACGTGCAGATGGCGCTCGACTCGGCGCGGCTCGCGCGCGACATCCTCGGCGCGGCGGGCATCGTGGATGAGCATCCCATCATCCGGCACATGCTGAACCTCGAAACCGTCAACACATACGAGGGCACCCACGACATCCATACGCTGATCGTGGGTCGCGACGTCACCGGGCTCGACGCGTTCGGCATCTGATGCGCGCGGTGCCCCGCGCGGTGGTCGTCGCGCCGAGCTCGTCGCCGATCCGGAGAAGTTCGACGGCACGCGGGTCACGGTCCGCGGCACGGTCTCGCAAGTGCGGGAGCAGGGCCAGGACATCGATGCGCAGGGGCGTCCCGTGCCCGTGTACACGTTTTTCCTCGGTGCTGAGCGGAGTACCGTTCTCGTCGTCGCCGCGGGGAAGCCGGCGTGTGCGGCCGGCGCCGTCGCGATTGTCGAAAGCGTCTTCATCCGGCGCGAGCACCCCCGGGTACACGCCGACCGTGTCCGGTGCTGAGCGCGCGCTATCTCGAGGGATCCAGCTCGACGTAGAGCTCGATCTCGTGGCCGTCGGGATCCCTGACGCAGAAGCCGGTGTCGGTCTCGCCGAACGGCTGCAGCCCGCTGGCCTCGACGCGGCGCCGGGCGGCGGCGAGCTCGGCGCGTGACACGCCGACGTCGAACGCGATGTGGTAGAGGCCCGGCACGCCCTTCGGCTGCGGGCCGGGGCCGGCCGCGCGCGCGAGCTCGCAGGACAGATCGTGATGGTGCCGTCCCGCCGAGAAGAAGACGATGCGTCCGTCTTTGGCCGTTCCGGTCTCGGTGAGGCCCAGCACGTCGCCGTAGAAGCGGCGCGCGGCGTCGAGATCCCGCACGAAGAGGGAGACGTGGCCCAGCTCTCGGATCTTGAGGCGAGGCGCGTGCGCGTCGTCGCGTGAGGGTGTGTCCACCGCCGTCCGGTAGTGTAACATTGGCGGGTCATGACCGATTCGAAGCCCGCCGTTCTCGACGGGGCCGCCGCATCGACCGACGGACGGTGAACGAGGGACTACCGTTCCAGGACGGTGAGCAGGTCCTGCTCACCGATCAGCGCGGGAAGCGCCACCTGATCTTCCTGCGAAAGTCCGAGACCTTTCACTCGGACCGCGGCTGGATCCCGCACGACGCGATCATCGGGCAGCCGGAGGGCAGCTGGGTGCGATCGTCGATGGGCCTGCGCCATCTCGCCTTCCGGCCGACACTCGCCGAGTTCGTCCTCGAGATGCCGCGCGGCGCGCAGGTGATCTATCCCAAGGACCTGGCGATGATCCTGTTCTGGGCCGACATCTACCCGGGCGCGCGCGTGCTCGAGGCCGGCACCGGCTCCGCCGCGCTCACGCTCGCGCTGCTGCGCGTGATCGGGCCGGAGGGGATGGTGATCACCTACGAGCAGCGCGACGAGTTCGCGCGGCGCGCGCTGGCGAACATCCACATGCGCCTCGGCGAGGTGACGAACCTCACCGTGCGGCTCCGCCCGGTCGAGGACGGGCTGGCCGAGGAAGCGCCGGTGGACCGGGTGCTGCTCGACCTCCCGGAGCCGTGGAAGCTGGTCACCCCGATCGCGCGCGTGCTGCGTCCGGGCGGGATCTTCCTGTCCTACGTGCCGACGATCATCCAGGCGCAGCAGACCGCCGAGGCGCTCGGGCGGGAGCCGTTCTGGGGGCTCGTGGAGACCTTCGAGACACTGTACCGTCCGTGGAACATCGAGGGCCAGTCGGTGCGTCCGTTCCACCGCATGGTGGCGCACACGGGATTCATCACGGTCGCCCGCCGGGTCGTGCCGGAGGAGGGCGCGCCGGCGTCGCGGCTCTCGCGCGCCGAGGACGAGGAGTAGGCGGCCCGTGATCGGCGTGATGCGGCGGTACCGGAAGACGCTGCAGATCGGCCTCCTGGTCGTGGTCGCGGCCTTCATCGCCTCGCTGTTCGTCTTCGGCACGCAGGGCTTCGGGGACGGCGAGCGGAGCGACGCGGTGGCCACGGTCAACGGCGAGACGATCAGCGCCGAGCGCTTCCAGCGCCGCTACCAGGACTACCTCGACGCGGTCTCCGCCCAGTCGCGCGAGCGGTTCTCACCGCAGCTCGCCGAACAGCTCGGCCTCCCGCAGCAGGTCCTGAGCATGCTCGTCCAGGAGGCGCTCGTGGTCCAGCGCGCGCGGGCCGAAGGGCTCGAGGTGAGCGACGAGGAGCTGAGCGCCCAGATCCAGGCCGCGCGCATCTTCCACGAGGGCGGGCGCTTCAGCATGCGGCGCTACGAGGAGTTCCTCCGGCGCCGCGGCATGACGGCGAGCGCCTTCGAGACGGAGGCCCGCCGCGAGCTGACGCGCACCAAGATGGAGCAGATCGTCAAGAACGGCGTCAAGGTGACGGAGGCGGAGCTCGAGCAGGCGTTCGCCTTCCGCAACGAGGAGGTCCGCGCGGCGTGGGCGCTCGTCGAGACGGCCCCGCTGCTCGCGGCCGCGACCGCCGGCGAGGAAGACATCGCCCGGTATTACAAGGAGCACGGCGACGAGCTGCGCCAGCCGGAGCGGCGGCGGGTCCAGTACGTCACGCTCGCGCCGCGGGACTTCTCGAGGGAGGTGCCGGTCGCCGAGATCGAGAAGCACTACGCGGAGCATCGGCGGGAGTTCGAGCTCCCGCGCCAGGCGAAGGCCGCGCACGTGCTCGTGCGCGTGCCGGAGGCCGGGGGCAGCGAGGGCGAGGACAAGGCGCGCGCGAGGGTGGCCGACGTGATCCGGCGCGCGAAGGCGGGGGAGGACTTCGCCAAGCTCGCGGCGGAGGTCTCCGAGGATCCCGGGACGAAGAGCAAGGGCGGCGAGCTCGGGTGGGTCGGCCGCGGGGAAGTCGTGCCGCAGTTCGAGGACGCGCTCTTCAAGCTCAAGAAGGGCGAGGTCACGCTCGAACCGGTGCGCACGCCGTTCGGCTTCCACGCGATCCGCGTCGTGGACGTCCGGGAAGCGGGCGTCAGACCGCTCAAGGAGGTCGCCGACCAGATCCGGGCGAAGCTCGTCGAGGAGGGCGCCGACCGGGCCGCCCGCGCCAAGGCCGATGAGGTGCGGGGGACGCTGCTCGGCACCAAAGACTTCATGGCCGAGGCCCGGCGGCTCGGGCTCACGCCGATCGAGACGACGATCGCGCAGAGCGTGCAGCCCGCCGGGGGGACCGACACGCTGGAGTCGACGGCGTTCGGGCTCACAGCCGGCGGCGTCTCGGCGCCGGTGACGACGCCGGCGGGCTGGGTCGTGCTCAAGGCGATCCAGACGATCCCGGCCGGCGTGCCACCGCTGGCCGAGGTCCGCGACAGGGTCGTCGCTGCCGTGAAGCAGCAGAAGAGCGAGGCGGCGGCGCTCGAGAAGGCGCAGCAGATCGTTCGCGACGCCGCGTCGGGCGATCTCCTGGCCGTCGCCCGGAAGGCCGGCGCCCAGACCGGCGAGACGCGTCCGTTCTCACGGGCGAAGCCGGCTGAACGGCTGCCGGGCGACGCGCAGATCGCCGCGCTCCGCACGCCGACGGGCGGGCTCACCGATCCGGTCAAGACGCCGCAGGGGGTCTACGTGCTGAAGGTGCTCGAGCGCGTGCCGGCGAAGCCCGGCGACTTCGCGGCCGAGCGCGAGCGGCTGTCCCGCGAGGTGCTGGCGCAGAAGCAGAGCCAGGCGTGGGAGGCCTGGCTCACCGCGGCGCGCGCGGGCGCGAAGATCGAGCGGAACGAGAAGCTCGAGACGTCCGGGCGGCCCCGGTCGCGCCGGGGATGAGAGAGGGGTCGTAAGCGCCATGTCGGTCCAGCGGACGCCGATGACCCGTCTGGGGTACGAGAAGCTCAGCGAGGAGCTCGAGCGTCTCAAGCGCGTCGAGCGGCACGCGATCACGAAGGCGATCGCGGAGGCGCGCGCCCACGGCGACCTCAGCGAGAACGCCGAGTACCACGCGGCGCGCGAGAAGCAGTCTTTCATCGAGGGCCGCATCCAGGAGCTCGACGCGAAGGTGGGCAACGCGGAGGTGAACGAGCCGCCGCGCGGCGGCGACCGGATCACGTTCGGCTCCACCGTGCGGCTCGAGGACGAGGGCGGCAAGGAGGTCCGCTACTGGATCGTGGGC